>JAJRRW010000120.1 GCA_024279115.1 Alphaproteobacteria bacterium | reverse complement strand
CCGCTTACGCGACAATGGTAAAAAAGCCAAAATAGCTCTCACCGCCGTCATGCGAAAATTGATCATTCTCGCCAACAGCCTGATTGCACAAAACAGAGAATGGCAACCCGTTGCCCCTTGACAGGAAGCACAGATGCTTTTCCGCTGTCCTCAAATAGCGAAGCGGTAGGACAACTATGAAGCGGTAGGACAACTATATTGTCGCGCAGGACATTCACTTCCTTGCACCGGCAATTGATATTAACAGCACACCTGCCAACTCCCCACCCAACAGGGATTCACAACAGGCCGCGAATCACTTATGGGTAAAGGTTAAGGAACCTTGAACATGAGCGACACATCAGCGGCCGGGCCGCCTGAAACTGGTTCGGACACAACGAGCAAATCCGTTCAGGACAAGGGCGGAGCCGACCCGTTTGCGGGGCTTGGCCGGATGGTCGACGTCCTGCGCCGGGGCGACCTTGGACTGGCTGCTGGCGTCATTGTCATCCTGATCGTGCTCATCCTGCCCATGCCGGCCTTCATTCTTGATATGCTGCTGGCGGTATCGATAACCTTTTCCGTGCTCATTTTGATGACGGCTTTGTTTATTCAAAAGCCGCTTGAATTTTCGTCGTTTCCCACCATATTACTGATCGCTACCATGTTGCGACTGGCGCTTAACCTTGCCTCCACCCGCCTTATTCTGGCCCATGGCCATGAGGGGCCTGCTGCGGCTGGCAATGTTATTGAAGCGTTCGGGCATTTTGTCATGCAGGGCAATTTCATCATTGGCATTATTGTCTTTTCCATTCTGGTGATCGTCAATTTCATTGTTATTACCAAGGGCTCGGGGCGCATCGCCGAGGTCGCGGCACGCTTTACGCTCGACGCCATGCCCGGCAAGCAGATGGCTATTGATGCTGATTTGGGCGCTGGACTTATTGATGAAGAGACCGCTCGTGCAAGGCGCGCCGAACTTGAAGGCGAAAGCGGTTTCTTTGGTGCCATGGACGGTGCCAGCAAATTCGTGCGCGGCGATGCCGTTGCCGGTTTGCTCATCACCTTTATCAATGTCATTGGCGGCATCATTATCGGCACAGGGCAAATGGGCCTCACCATGGGCGAAGCGGCCCAGGCCTATACCTTGCTGACCATTGGCGATGGGCTGGTATCGCAAATTCCAGCCCTGGTCGTGTCGCTGGCCGCTGGCCTGCTGGTCTCCAAAGCCGGCGTCAAAGGCTCGGCTGAAAAAGCCATCGGCACGCAGCTTACCGGCTATCCCAAAGCGCTTGGCATGTCATCATTCCTGATGCTCTTGATGTCCGTACTACCTGGTATTCCACTGGTGCCGTTCATGACCCTTGGCCTGATCACTGGCGGGCTGGCTTATATTGCCAGCAAAAACCTTGAGGAGCAAAAGGTCGAGGAACAGGCGATTGCCGTTGCCGAAAAAATTGAAGAAGCGGAGCCGGCTGAAGAAACCATGGTCGAGACGCTGCGCATGGATGATCTGCGCCTGGAGATCGGCTATGGGCTGTTGCCATTGATCAATGATCCCCATGGCGACAGTGACCGCCTCACGGAGCAGATCAAGGCCCTGCGCCGCCAGATGGCCACCGAAATGGGCTTTGTCATGCCCTCCGTGCGTATTCTCGATAATATGCAACTGCAAGCCAATGATTATATCATCAAAATCAAGGAAATCAGCGCCGGTGAAGGCCAGATCATCCCGGATCATTTCATGGTCATGGACCCCGCTGGCGCGCAAATAGACCTGCCCGGCCTGCACGGCGTTGAGCCAACCTTTGGCCTGCCTGCCACATGGGTCGATGCAAGCTTGCGCGAACAGGCCCAGTTCAAAGGCTATACTGTCGTTGATCCCGTCACGGTGCTATCCACTCATCTCACTGAAATTTTGCGCAATAATGTCTCTGATCTGCTGTCATATGCCGAAGTGCGCAAATTGCTCGATGAGCTGCCCGAACATGAAAGCCGCCTGCTCGAAGAGATTGTTCCCGCCCAAATCAGCTTCACGGCCATTCAGCGCGTGCTGCAAATGCTACTCACCGAGCGCGTCTCGATCCGCGATCTTGGCACTATTTTGGAAGGCATTGCCGAGGCCACGGGGTACACCACCAATGTGCAGATGGTCACCGAACATGTGCGCTCACGCCTCGCTCGCCAGATCTGTGCCTCCCACGCCAATCATGACGGATTTTTGCCACTCATCACCATGGCCCCGCAATGGGAGCATGCCTTTATCGAGGCGATCATTGGCGATGGCGATAATCGCGAACTGGCCATGGCGCCTTCAAAATTGCAAGAGTTCATCCGCTGCGTACAAACAGCTATCGAACAGGCCAGCACTGCGGGGGAATCTGCCGTGCTCATTACTAGCCCCGGCGTGCGCCCGTTTGTGCGCTCCATTGTCGAACGGTTCCGCAACCAGACCTCTGTATTGAGCCAGAACGAAATACACAAATCCGCCAAACTCAAAACCGTTGCCCAGGTCATCATGCTCGAAGAAAACATGACCGTTTAGGGACGCAAAGACCTTGCCGCCGGGGCTCGGCATTTGAGATATTTCAGATATAGCCTTCCCCTTGATCGTCTCTGCGTTTGCAATAGTGCGCATCCCGGGCTTGAACCGGGATCCAGGAGCAAACAGGCAAAACCTGTGTACATGCCCCCGAGGCCCCCGGCTCGGCACGAAACCGCACCCGCGTTTTTGCTGGTCCGGGGAGAATTAATATTCAAAATGAGACACGACCCTCCGCTTTTCTCATTTCAATAAGCATGGTAGTTTTACCAGATGACCTTATCTCACACACAAGACTTCATCGACAAATGGCATCAGATTTTCGAGGAAAATAATCCCTCGCTCATGCTGCCCCTGATCCATGACGATATTGAATTTTATTCGCCAGCGGTGTTCAAGCCAAAGCATGGCAAGCAGATTGTCTTTGCCACTCTTGAGCGGGTGTTTGGCGTCTTCGAGGATTATCACGTCACCGATACCTGGGTGAAGGACAATGAGGTCTTGTTCGAGTTCGAAGCCCGGGTCGGTAAATTCACCTTGCAGGGGGTGGACCGGTTCAAGCTCGATGAGCAAGGCAAGATCGTCCAGATGAAGGTCTGGATCAGGCCACTTACCGGCCTCATTGAACTGGCGCGAACCATCGCCAGCGCCGAGATAGATGAACATCTCGCCAGCAAAACCGCCTCACAAAAAATGCTGGCCCGCGCGCAAATTCGCACCAGCAGGCTACTCAATGCGATCAGGGACGGATTGAAATAGACAATAGCCAAAATCGGGCAAAACACGCGTTTTACCCGATCCCGGTTCAGATAAAGTCTGATGCTTTAATGCTGATCAACTTTGCAAATCTCATATTTACGCAACCAGACTTTTTTTCCTGATCGCACATATTTACGCTTGTAAAATTTGCAGCTCTTGTAGCTCTTGTGGGAATAGCCTCGATGCTTATATGATTTTGTGAACAGCACATTGTGATCGGTGCCAACCGGGCCATTCCAGAATATGGAATTATAGCCTTTATGGCCGCCACCACCTGCCATGGCGCTGGTTTGCGTGCCAGCGATGGTGATCGCACTTAGTCCAAAACGATGATGGTTTTTTTCAACATTGTCTTTGTCTCCCGACGGTTTTAGGGGGCGGATGCCCGTTTCAACTGAAGACACGATAGGCAAAAGACACACCGAGAAATGTGACGCAGATCACACAAAAGGGCTTTGTCAAAACGAGGGACCAGACGGGGAGCTAGTTATAGTCGGCCAGGCAGCTATCATATTTGCGCAGCCAGTTTCTCCGGCCAGTGCGCAAATATTTGCGGCTATACTTGGAGCAGGCGCGGTTGACAGAAGTCCGCCGAGACAAAAACCTCATCAAATGCCCGGGGCCAGGACTGCCCTCAAACAAGATATTATAGTCGATACTGCCCTCTGGGCCATTCCAGTACAACGGCTCATAGCCATTGTTGACATTGCCAGCCGCCGCACTACCGACCGGCATCAGCACCAGTGCCATCAGCGCCAGTGACAGGATGATTTTTTTCTGCATGGTTTCGCCTCCATTGAATGTTCGTACCTGACCTTGGGGACTTCCCGTTACATAAAGTACACTCTAGAGCACCGTGCGCCCATGGCCAATATGCACCGCGATTTTTCCCATTCACCTGACACAAAACGACTCTGACATAATGACCGCGTATGACCGCACAATACGCTAGCATAAAACCCGAACGAGAACATCAACGTCAACATTTTGTGATCAAAGCCTATTCTGCGGGCAGCGGCTGACCTTCTTGCAGATCCCCACGATTGATAAGCTCGCGGCGATGCCGTTCGGCAGCAGAAAAAGCCTGCTCATCTTCAGACACCGCAACGCCCTCATCACCAACCGAGGTTGGCGCCTGCCCAAAGGTGGCAGAAGGAGCCACCAAAGTGCTGGAATCGGGCAAATCGACAACAGCCCCCTCTTGGCTCAAGGGGACGATGGAACCAGTAGAACCAGGAGCATCTGCTGACTGGTCGGGAGCGGCTTTGAGTGAGGTCTCGGCGTTGGCGGCTTGCATATTTGCAGACGCCTGATTTTGTTGTGCAGCACCGCTACCAATGCCAGCAATATTATTGCCCAACACGGAGGGAGACACGGTACAACCAGAGAGCATCAGCATCAATATGATGCCCGTAACACGCAATATCTGCTTCATATTTTGAGCAGTTCCCCGCTTTCCTCAAAAACCCGCGCCACTAAGGACCGATGTTCAAAAAGATTGACAATATTCTTATGATCGGTTTTTAGCCGCCAGAAGTTCATAAGAGAATATCAGCAAAGCGATTTCAAGTGAATTATTTCTGACCGGAGAAACGATATTCCGATTGTCCAAAACTGGGCTTATTGGCCACACTTTTGGCTTGCGCCATCTGCGCCGTATTGAGTTCTTGCGCGCTTAGCTCCTGGGATGCATTTATCCCCGAGCCATCAATGTAACCGCCAAAGATCAACTCCGAGCTTTCATTTGATGCGGTTTGTGCAGGAACAGACTTTGCGGGAACCATCTCTACTTTTGGCGCTTTGGCAATGACAGGGGCCACTATGACAGGCTGAGCTTTTGCTTGAATTTTGGGTTTAACAACTGATCTGGTGATCATTTTATCAGCGATTTTGATCGCAGGATCTTGATGCTTGACCATCCGTGCCGCTGACTTTTTACGCACTTTGCGATAGGGCCGTCTCACTGGTATAGGGGGGGCATCCACTTTCGCCGCCACAATCGGTCCCGCTGTCCCGCTGGCTTTAGATGCCAGTGCTTTTTTCGCTTCAGGGCTGGAAGTTTTGGCGCTTGGAGCCGTTTTATTTGTCGCCACATCCAGGCTTTGTCCGGCCGAAATCGCTGCCGTGCGCTGGTTCTCTTGTAGCGGCGGAGGTGTCAGGTGGGCACTGTTTTTGAGGGCCGTACTATTTCCGGCGCTCCCGCAGCCAATCAGGCCAAGCGGCAGCAACATTGCCAAAGCAACGGGAAAACATAATCTTGCTGAAATTACAGTCATTTATTCGTACTTTATCTCGTTAACAAACGTTCTTGGCAGTGAGATACGCACCTTACCTCACCAATATAGCCCCGAACTGGGGGAAAAGTAAGGCAATTGCCGTCGCCAGCAAAGACAGGGCACCTATCCACAGAGCCAATTGCCCCATTCGCCCGTGCTGGCGCTGGGCGCGCGCCAGTTTTTCAATGCTGTCATCATCAAGATGCACGCCGTTTTTTGTCGCATTACCAAGCGCTTCGATGGTGCGCGCTCCCTGCAGCAGCAGACTTGGCATATCCGTAACGATTTGTGCCATCTTGCCGCTCTCGTCTCGCAACTCGCGCATTTTACCTGTGACGCCAAGGGTGCGCTCCATCCACTCCTTGACCACTGGCCCCGCAGTTGTCCACATATTGAGCTGAGGATCAAGCGAGCGCGCCACCCCCTCAACCACCACCATGGTTTTTTGCAGCATCAGCAATTCGGGCCGGGTTTCCATATCGAAAACTTGCGTATAATGAAACAATTGCCCGAGCAGCCCGCCCATGGAAATCTCGTCAGCCGTGCGCCCTTGAATGGGTTCGCCAACGGCCCGTAGCGCCTGGGCAAAGCTGGCAACGCTATGGTGAGCGGGGACATACCCCGCATCAAAATGCATCTGCGCCGAGCGCTCATAATCCCGATTGATAAAGCCGTTGAGAATAAGCGCCAGATAGCGTTGCTCTTGCAAACCAAGACGCCCCATAATGCCAAAATCAATGGCGACAATGTCACCCTTCTTGTCGATGAACAAATTGCCTTGATGCATATCGGCATGAAAAAAACCATCGCGCATGGCATGACGCAAGAAGGATTGTATGAGATGGGCGCCCAGCGCCCTGGTGTCGTGTCCCGCCGCTTTCACCGCCGCCACATCATGCAAGGGAATCCCGTCGATCCATTGTGTTGTCAGCACCCTTTGCGAGGTCCGCGACCAATCGATTGTCGGCACGCGAAAGCCGCCATCATTGACAATGTTCTCCGACCTCTCGGAAATCGCCGCCGCCTCAAGCCGCAAATCCATTTCCAGCGCCACCGAATTGGCCAGCATATCGACGATAGCCACCGGGCGTAGCCGCTTGGCGGCGGGATCGAAGCGCTCGGCCAGATGGGCCGCCTCATAAAAGGTCTTGAGATCATTGGCAAACCGCCTGTCGACCCCTGGGCGCAACACTTTTACCGCCACCCAGCGCTCGCCCTTTTCGTCGCGGATCAGCGCCTTGTGAACCTGCGCGATAGAGGCGGCGGCGACCGGCTTGCTGATTTGCACGAACAGCTCCTCAACAGGGGCTCCCAGTTCAGCCTCAATCACCGCCATCGACTTGGACATGGCAAAGGGCGGCAGACGATCTTGTAATTTCGTCAGCTCCTGGGCCATGTCCTTGCCAACCAGATCATCTCTGGTGGCCAGAAACTGCCCGAGCTTGACATAGCTTGGTCCAAGGCGCGTCAGCGCTGGCGTGATGCCTTGATGCTTTTTAAATGGCCGCCACCAGAGCGGGGCCGACAGCATTTTGAGCGCATTGAATGAGCTGGTGCCTCGATGCCCGGCGGCGGAATAGGGACGCCATACCGCATCAGCGTCAGTCCGGCCCTTACCAGTTTGAATATGTTCGTGATGGATGCCATCAATCCTACCCTCACCCCGTAGTCGTGCCGCTCTATAATTTCCAGCCTGAATGCATACACGCGATGCCACCAGACAGATTGCGATATTTGACCTGCTCAAATTCGGCCTGCTCGATCAATGATACGAACTCTTCTTGCGGTGGAAATTTACGAATGCTTTCCACCAGATATTGATAGCTGTTGCGATCACCCGATGTCAGTTGACCAAGGCGGGGAATGACATTTAAAGAAAACAGATCATAGACCTTGTCGAGCATGGGCACTTCGACTTTGGAAAACTCAAGACACATGAAACGCCCGCCGCGCTTTAAAACCCGCCGCGCCTCCCCAAGCGCCCGGTCAATATGGGTGACATTGCGGATGCCAAAAGCGATTGTATAGCTGTCAAAATAATTGTCGGGAAAAGGCAGGGCCTCGGCGTTGCCCTGCACAAAAGACAAACGCTCAATATATCCGCGCTCATGGGCGCGCTGCTGCCCAACCCGCAGCATTTCCCCAGAAATATCACAAATCACCGAGCGCGCCTCGCAATTGGCCGCAGCCAGCAAGCGCATGGCAATATCCCCGGTACCACCGGCCACATCAAGGTGGCGATAGTTCTGAGCGCTTTGAGACGGCGCCAGCCAGTTGATAAACGCTTCTTTCCACAAGCGATGCATGCCCCCAGACATCAGGTCATTCATCAGGTCGTAACGCTCTGCAACGCTCGAAAAAACCTCGTTCACCAGCCCCTGGCGCTGATCTTCCTCAACGGTCTTGAAGCCAAAGCTTGCGGTCTTGTTTGTGTCTGCCATATTCATTCCATTCCAACTACACAGCGCAACCATAGCGCAGCGGGACTGTGCGCGCTATGGTGCCGTTTGTCCATGGTTTAAATGAGGAAACAATATGCCCGAACTGCCAGAAGTGGAGACCGTAAAAAGAGGGCTGGCGCCGGTGCTTGAGGGGGGGCGGATTATCCGTGTGGAGCAAAACCGCCCGAATCTGCGCTTCGCGTTTCCCAAAGACTTCAAACGCCGGCTTGAGGGCAAATTGATCGGCCCCTTGAAAAGGCGTGCCAAATATCTGCTGATCCCTCTGGATAGCGCCGAAAACCTGGTCATGCATCTGGGGATGAGCGGCCGCGTCACGATTGAACAACCGGACCACAAGCCAGCGCAAGGACACTCAGCGCAGGAGAATCTCGCTGATCGACCAAACCCCGCCCATGATCATGTGGTTTTCCACCTCTCCAACAAGGCCATCATCCGCTATAATGATCCGCGCCGTTTTGGATTTATGACTTTGGTTGCAAACGACGAATTATCCAGCCACAAGCTGTTTCGCGACATTGGCCCCGAGCCCCTTGGCAATCAATTTCATGCCGAACATCTGGCCCGCGCCGCGCGCAACCGCAAAGCCCCGCTCAAGTCATTTCTGCTCGATCAAAAAACCGTCGCCGGGCTTGGCAATATCTATGTCTGTGAAGCCTTGTTTCGCGCCCGCCTGTCGCCCCTCAAAAAAGCCATGTCACTGGCACGCGCCAATCAAACACCAACGATCGCCACAGAACGCCTGACCAACGCCATCAAAGAGGTGTTAAGCGACACCATTGCACAGGGCGGCTCGACCTTGCGCGATCACCGCTTGACCGATGGCAGCCTTGGTTATTTTCAGCACAGCTTCGCCGTTTACGGGCGCCAGGATGCCCCGTGTCCGCGTGCCACATGCAACGGCACCATCAAGCGCATTGCCCAGGCCGGACGCTCGACCTTCTACTGTCCAAAATGCCAAAAGTAGAAGACGCCAAAACGAGAAGTTGCCAAAAACAAAAGACACCAAAAAACAAGCGCACTGGCATCAACCACCGCGCTTGCCAACGACAATCAGGATATCTTGATCAAACCATCACGGCCTGATCAGCCCTTTTGTTGCTTGTCGGCGATCTTCCTGATGGCTTCCATAATATGCACAAGGGAGAGCAAGAACTCTTCGCGTTCCTTTTTCGGCAAAGCCTTGAGGATACGTTTATCGGCGGTGAGTGCCGCTGGCAAAGCTGAGGCCAACGCCTCCTTACCCTTTGCCGACAGACGCACCGCATAGGCGCGTGCATCCTCCCGGGTTCTCTTGCGCCGCAACAATCCTTTTTTCAGCATCCGCCGGATAATGTCGGCCAATGTTGATCGGTCGATGCCTGTTTTATCCACCAATGCGGTCTGCGACAGGCCCTCATTTTGAGAAACCGTCAACAAGACAGCATACTGCCTTGGCGTCAGCCCGGCATCACTCATTTCTTCAGGGAAGACATCGCCGGCATATTGTTCGACACGATGCAAGAGATGGATCGGAGATCTGTCTAGTCGGTTCTTGGTCATGATATTTTTATTCGTCATGAGATAATCAGTTTTTTCAGACGGTCTGGATGGTGCGCACTAAGGAATGGGGGGAACACACCAAGCTGCTCGTCAGGGTTAAAGAAAACTTCCCCGTCTACGTCCTGATTGTAGTACGAAACTGCCCTCAAGGTCTACGAATGTTTTATCTTTTCTACAATAAAATTAAGTAAACTGAAATAGATACGGCTATCATTAGTTTGCGTACGTAGTAAATATAAATAAACTATATACTCAGTCTCCGCTCTCCGTTGTGAATTTTTGAATGATACCAATCTGCGCGACGGCAAACACCATGGTAAGGGAGATAAACCCGAACACTTTGACATTGATCCATATGTCGGTTGAAAAATTTCGCCACACGCCTTCATTTAAAAGCGCTAAAAACGCAAAAAACATCACCCAGCGCCACGTCAAAATACGCCAACCCTCCGGTGTCAGAGAAAAAGCCTCATCGAACATTATTTTCAAGAAGGGTCTTTTTAGCAACATACCAATGCCAAGCACCACCGCAAACAAAAGATAGATAAAGGTCGGCTTCATCTTCAAAAAGGTTTCATCGGCCAGATAAAGGGTTAACCCTCCAAACACCAAAACCAGCACAGCTGTCACCAGCGGCATGGTGGGAAACTTTTTGAAAATCACAAAACTGGCAATCAGCGACACAAATGTCATCACCATCAGCGCCGCAGTCGCCGGGAAAAAAGCATTGCCTTTGCCAGCCACAGCCTGGGGCAAATAGGCGTCAAAGGCATCGGGCTGTTTGCCAGCGATATACCAGATAACAAAAAACACCACGAGAGGTCCAAGATCGAGAAGCAGTTTAATGAGCTGCATGGAATGTCACTTTCTTCATAAATATCTAAATCTGGGCAATCGCCTTGGCGACCTCTTCCGCCTTGAAGGGTTGCAGGTCTTCCACCCCCTCCCCAACGCCAATGAAATGCACGGGCAGCTTGAACCGATCGGCAATGGCCACCAATATCCCGCCCCTCGCCGACCCATCTAGCTTGGTCATCACCAGCCCGGTCACATCCACCGCCTCACCAAACACCTTGGTCTGGTTGAGCGCATTTTGACCGGTGGTCGCATCCAGCACCAACAGCACCGCATGGGGAGCCGTTTCATCAAGTTTTTTCATCACCCGGACAATCTTTTTCAGCTCTTCCATCAAATGCGCCTTGTTCTGCAAGCGCCCGGCCGTATCCACCATCAAGACGTCCACGCCTGCAGTCTTGGCCTCTTGCATGGCGTCATAAGCCAGTGAAGCTGCATCTGAGCCTAGCGCGCGCGCAACCACAGGCGCCCCGGTACGCTCGCCCCAGACCTGCAACTGTTCAACAGCGGCGGCGCGAAACGTATCTCCGGCGGCCAGCATGACTTTCTTGCCCTCGTCGCTATATTTGCGCGACATTTTGCCAATCGTCGTGGTTTTGCCCGCTCCATTGACCCCGGCCATCAAGATGACAAACGGCCTGGCCTCTTGTGCGAGCACCAAAGGCTGTGCCACCGGCCGCAAAACACTTTCAACCTCACGGGCCAGAACATCCTGGACTTCTTGAGTGCTGATATCCTTGTCGAGGCGCGTTTGAGCCAGCTTGTCGGTTATGCGCACGGCCGTATCAACACCCAAATCGGCCTGAATGAGAATATCTTCCAGCTCTTGTAAGGTGTCTTCGTCCAGCTTGCGCTTGGAAAAAATACCGGAGATACCATCACTCAAGCGCGCCGAGGATTTGCCCAGCCCTTCTTTCAGCCGGCCATACCAGGAGCGCCTGGCGGCAGGGGCGGCGGCCTCGATAACCGGCGCGGCCTCGATCGCCGGGGCGCGCTGTTCTTCAAGCTGCACCTGCTCATCAGGTCCATGCTCTGGCGCGCGAGCGGCTTCTGGCGAAGAATGGCCCTCCGCCTCCGCCTCTGCCTCTGCCAAGACTTCCGCCTCTGCCTTGTCGCCAAACAGACGGCGAAACAGGCCTTTTTTCGGCTTGTCCTCATTTTTGTCTTCAGCTTCGCTCACAATCGGCTCTCCCCCGGCACAAGCTTTTCCAGCAAATTTCGATCTCTCATGCTTTGCCCAAGCAACATATGATCATCACTCACCCCGGTGACAAGAGCCTGGATCATTGCGCCGGCCCTGGCTGGCTGGTCGAGCCGTATTTCGGTGAATTGCGGAGTGCGGCCAATCGTCTCTCGCTCCATCAGCACCTCGACGACCTGACCCTGTTGGGATTTTAGATATTGCGCAAGGCGGCGTGCCCCCTTATTGCGCAAGCGCGCCGCTCTTTGCTTGATCACCGCGCCGTTCAATTGCGGCATGCGAGCCGCCGGGGTGCCTGCGCGCGCCGAAAACGGAAAGACATGCAAATAGGTCAAGCCACAATCATCAATATGGCGCAAACTGTTTTCAAACATCTCGTCGCTTTCGGTTGGAAAACCGGCAATGATATCGGCCCCAAACACCATATCTGGACGACGCTCGCGGATCATGTCGCAAAACGCAACCGCCTCGCTGGTATTGTGGCGCCGCTTCATGCGTTTCAGGATCATATCATCCCCCGCCTGCAACGACAGATGCAGATGCGGCATTAATCGCGGCTCATTGGTGATCAGCTCCAACAAAGCGTCATCACACTCAACAGCATCGATCGAACTGATCCGAAGCCGCGCCAGCTCCGGTACCAAAGTAAGAATTTTAGTGCTTAATTTGCCAAGTGTCAGACTGCCAGGAAGATCGGCTCCATAGGCTGTGATATCCACTCCGGTCAGTACCACCTCGCCAAACCCTTGCGCGCACAAGACGCGTATCTGCTCGACAATGTCGCCAGCTGGCACCGAACGCGACTGGCCCCGGCCATAAGGAATAATACAAAAAGTGCAGCGATGATCGCACCCGTTCTGGATCTGCACATAAGCCCGCGCCCGGCCGCCAAACCCCGAGATCATGTGACCAGCCATTTCTTCGAGCGCAAAAATATCATTGACCCTGACGCGCTCCAGCTGACCGGCTTGCAACCCCTGCCAGGTCGCGGCGTGCATTTTTTCCTCATTGCCAATAATGAAATCGACCTCTGGCATTTTCTCATATTGATCCGGGTTGATCTGGGCCGCACAGCCGGTGACGATGATGCGCGCGTCTGGATTGTCGCGGCGCAGCTTGCGAATACTCTGGCGGCTTTGGCGCACCGCTTCATTGGTCACAGCACAGGTATTGACGACGATGGCCTTTGCCACCCCCGCCTCACTCATTCTGGTGCGCATGACTTCGCTCTCAAAGCTGTTGAGGCGGCAGCCAAAGGTAATGATTTCCGGTTTGCTCATGGTCGATATGATGGTTATGATATGTAGTCGGAACGTGTCTTAGACGGTGTTCTTGATGTTAGCAACAAAACTCTTCTAAGGGAGGATATACAGCATGGAAGCTCTTTTGACACTCGATAATCTCTTCACTCTGGTGATGCTGATTTTTTTACAGATCGTGTTGGGCTTTGACAATCTGCTTTATATCTCCATTGAATCAAAACGGGTCCGCCCGGACAAACAGTCTTATGTGCGTAAATTGGGGCTGGGGCTGGCCATTTTGTTTCGCATCATCCTCTTGTTCGTCATTCTAAAAGCCGTGGATCTGTTCCAAAGCCAGTTGTTTTCGATCGATATTAGCGGTTTGCTGACGGGCTCGTTCAACGGACACTCGCTCATTGTACTGCTTGGCGGCCTGTTTATCACCTATGTGGCGATCAAGGAAATCAAGCTCATGCTGACCGTTGAGGAAATCGACAAGGTTAACGGCAATGGCAAAACCCGCTCGGTGGCCATGGCCATCACCATGATCGTCATCATGAACCTGGTGTTCTCGTTCGACAGCATCTTGTCCGCCATGGCGCTGACCAAAATATTCACGCTGATGGCAACGGCGGTGATCATTTCGGGCATATTAATGATTGTCATGGCCGATAGCGTTGCCGAATTTTTGAAGAAAAACCGTATGTATGAGGTGCTGGGGCTGTTTATTTTGCTGATTGTCGGCGTCATGCTATTGTCCGAAGGTGGCCATCTTGCTCACCTGCATCTGTTGGGTCAACCCGTGGAAGCCATGACCAAAACCACCTTCTACTTTGTCATCATTACCCTGGTGATTGTCGATGTCATCCAGTCTCGCTATCGCAAGAAACTGCTGGCGCAAAAGGCCAGGGAGATCGGTAGCGCTTAATATTACAAAAATTTTAGTCTTGATTTAGCCCCAATACTGCCTAACATGTAGTATTAACAGAGGTCACGAACAAGCAACCATCGAAGGCTTCGCGCCGTTAACCAATTAAGGGGCACCCAACTGATGAAAAAACTATTCAAAGCCGCGTTGGTCATCGCCACGCTCGCAGGCTATCAATTAATGGCTGTTACAGGCGCAAGTGCCGGTGAAACCGGCCTGTTGAAATATGCGCAAGACCCGGTAGCCAAAGGGACCATGAGCTTCAAGCCGTTTCAAGTGGCCGGATGGCGGGGCAGACGCAATCGCAGGATTGCCGGAGGAGCCGTTGCCGCTGGTATCGCCGCCTTGATCATCTCGGAAGCCATCCGCTCCAAGCGCCGGAACCATTATGATGATGACTATCGTTATAATCGCTCTTACCGTTATCGCTCCCACCCAAGTCGCCGTCAGTGCCGCAAATGGGACAGACGCTGTGACTATGGCAACTACCGCGCCTGTCGCAAATGGAACAATCGCTGCCGCTAGGCGAGGTCAATAACCCTCAAAGCACCAAATCTAACAAAGAGCCGCACATATCTTTTTAAAAGATCTGTGCGGCTTTTGGTTTTGCCCGCTTTGCGTCAGGTGGACTGGGGTGATCGGGTGATCCAGTGATCCGATAATCCAGCGCTTCACATCACGGCCCCCTCAGCTTGAGAGCATCCCTCGCCAACCCGTCAATAAAACCGGCCCCATTCGCGCACCAAATATTTTGCTCCGGCAGCAAAAAAGAACCGCTAAAAAAGGGCCAGGCCGCATCACCACCCCCAACGCACCATGCCACCTCTTAAGCCAACAAAAATCAGCTCAACACAGTCCAAAACTGTTTATGCGTTTGTGACCTGGAGCGTTTTGCGTTTAGTCGGGCTCAGAATGAGCTGAGCGGTTTTGGTTCGGTTTCAAGTAAGGAAAGGCAGGACATATCTGGATATATTCAAATTTCCTGACGCCGAAAACGGAGCAAAAAAGCCAATTGAAACGAGTCCGAGTGAACGCAAATCACTCTAGCGCCCCGCGACATGAAGCAAACGAGTTTGCTTTTTCATTGTCCTTAGCGTCAAATATACACCCAGCCCGACAAGAAAAAAGGCAATCCAGTTTGACGAGAGCAAAAGCTTCCCTCTCCCAAGAAGGTTCCGCGATAATTCAATCATGGTAAATGATGTGACAATCGCAAAAAAACCTGGATATTCGCGCTTCAGCACATTTCTGAAGGAAAAAGCAAGCGCCGGCTTCTGCCAGCCAGACAGCTTTGGAAAAAAGGCCGGGGTCTTGATAGCCCAACTCTCATAGTCCTTGCCATAAAGACCAAGAAGATAAGCCTCCTCGGCATACATAATTCGCTCATAATAGATAAAAAACAACAGCGCAAACAACAAGACAAACCACCAGACAGGCACACTCATGACGATCCCCAGATATATCAGGAAATTTCCCAGATAGAGAGGGTGACGCACAAGCGCATACAGGCCTGTCGTATTGAGGAATTTTGCTCTTTGTTCGGTTGTATTGCGACCTGAAGTCCCCTCTGGCACATAGCCAATGACCAGGCTACGAACAACAAGTCCCGAAAACGCGATGGCCAGACAAAAGGCAATATGGTAACTGTCCACAGCATGAAAACTGTTGGATATATACCCTTGCTCAGCCAGCAATGTTAATAATAGCAAGGGGAAAATTAACACGGGTATGTAGCTTCTCCACCGAAAAAGCCAATTTCCCTGATCTTTCAATTCAGTTCTAAGCACAACAAACACCTTAATTTTGATAATTTACAACAGGTAATTTGCGACCAAACGCCAAACCAACATTCTTCATGGACCATTTAATTGGCAGAATGATGATCCGTTGGCGTCTAAACCTTCAAACGCAGCCAAAAGCTGCCACAATCCTATCACCGATTATCACTGTCCGTAACATTTTTTTCGCAATCTACCTCGAAACGCTCTGGCAATTCAAGTCGCCATCAATCCTGCAAATGGGACAGGTGCTGTGACTATGGCAACAACCATGCAAGTCTCCAAATCAACCATCGTCGATGCTTATGATCGATTGGCTGCTGAAGGGGCGCATCAAGGCTCGCAGAGGCTCAGGGTTCTATGTCACCGGCAATCTTCCTCCCCTGATCCTGGCCTCGGTCGAGCCACAAACAGATCGAGCGATCGACCCTTTATGGGTATCGCGGCAGTCTTTGGAAGCTGGAGATACGGTCTTGAAACCGGGATGCGGCTGGCTTCCCGCTTCCTGGATGCCGCAGGACAGTATTCGCCGCGCGTTGCGATCTTTATCGCGCTGCGAGTAATCTATCTTAACGGAATATGGCACACCACACGGGTTCACTCCCTTGCGGGAACATCTGCTACGACGCATGGCGGATCATCGGATTCCTGCCCGGCTGGATCAACTTATGCTAACCGGTTCTGGCACACAGTCGATTGATTTACGATGTCGTTTTTTTGTCGACCCTGGCGATACAGTGCTTGTCGATGATCCTTGCTATTTCAATTTCCATGCCCTGTTGAAAGCCCACCGTGTGAAGGTGGTTAGCGTGCCTTACACGAAAACCGGCCCTGATCTGGAATTGTTTGAACAAGCACTGCTTGACCATCGCCCCCGTCTTTATATTGCCAATTCGGCCATTCACAATCCAACCGGGGCGGTTCTCTCTCCAACAGTCGCCCATCAAGTTTTGAAGCTGGCGGAGCAATCAGATCTTATCATACTGGAAGATGATATCTTTGCCGATCTGGAGACAACGCCCGCTCCGCGCCTCGCGGCTCTTGACGGGTTAAACCGCGTTGTTCATATCGGCAGTTTTTCCAAAACCTTGTCAGCGGCAGCCCGTTGCGGGTTTATCGCGGCCCGCCCGGACTGGATCGAGGGCCTGGTGGATCTAAAGATCGCCACCTCATTTGGCGGAGAGCCGTTTTCAGCCGAACTGACATGGCGCGTCCTCATCGACGGTTCATATCGAAGATATCTTGATGGTCTTCGCGAGCGTTTGTCGCGGGCAATGGGGGAAACCTGCCAGCGCCTGACCCATATAGGCATCGAGCCCTGGATCACTCCGCAGGCTGGCATGTTTGTCTGGTGCGCCTTACCCGGCAATCTTCAAGCGATCGATATTGCCCACAAGGCCTATGAAAAAGGCATCCTTCTGGCGCCGGGAAATGTGTTCAGCCTGCGCGAGCAAGCCAGTCAATATCTCCGCTTTAACATCGCTCAATCAACCTCTCCCGAGATTTTTCTAACGCTTGAGGAAATCATTTCAAAAGCCTGACCGGGCTCAATTCCACAAGCAATGATTAATTTTTAGCCTGCTCATCATCGCTCTTGCTGTCACTGGCGAACAGTTCTTCAAGTTCAATAGCAGCGGTTCGATTGGCGGCGCGTAATTTCTCGATATCCGTGAAATGCTTGTAATCGTCATAAAGGCGCGCCCTGTCATGCTCCATAAAACGCTTGAGATCGCGATTGACTGTGTCATCCGCTTCATAATATGCCGTGGTCAAAATATCCTTGGTGAGTTCCACCGCCGATAAAAAAGTCTCGCGCCGAATAACCGTTACGCCCAAATCCATCAATTGATGGACATGCTGGCGATTGCGGGCCCGCGCAAAGATCGGTAAATCGGGATAATGTTCGCGAACAATTTTGGCGATTTTCAGCGAGCCTTCAACATTTCCCACGGCAAGAACGAACCCCGCTGCCTTGTCGATGCGGCTGGCGCGCAGAATATTAAGACGCGAGGCATCGCCAAAATAGCCGACAAAGCCGGCTTTCTTGATCAGGTTGATTTGCGTAGAACTGGTATCAAGAGCTGTAAAAGGTATTTTCCTGGCGCTCAGGACACGGGTGATAATCTGCCCGAACCGCCCTAATCCAGCAACGATAATATGTCCCTGCTGCCCTCGTGGCTTATCGAACACCGGCACCGCCTGATCACCTGCCTGCCTCTTTAACAAGAGATCATCAAGCAAAAGCAAAAGCGGTGTTGATACCATCGACAACGTGATCGCAAGGGTCAAAATCTTGGCTAATGACGGTTCAAGCACCCCCGCGATAACACCAGATGTGAACAGCACAAATCCGAACTCGCCCCCTTGCGACAAGATGATCGCAAGGCGTCTTGAGGGAGCATTGGGCAAGCCGCGCCAGCGGGCCAGCAGATACATGATAATAAATTTTATCGCAATCAGCCCGGTGGCCGCCAGCAATACCATCTGATATTCGTCGCGTAACACATAAATATCCAGCGACATGCCGATAGAGATAAAAAACAGGCCCAGCAGCAGGCCGACAAACGGTGCCAGATCAGCCTCGATCTGGTGGCGGTACTCGCTGTCGGCCAGAATGACCCCTGCGATAAACGCGCCAAGAGCTGCCGACAAACCGGCATGCTCCATTGAAAGCGCCACCCCAACCACCGTCAGCAGCGCACTGGCCGTCATGGCTTCGCGCACTTTGGTCGCCGCGACAAGACGATAGAGCTCATTCAACACATAGTGACCAAATATCACGACCGCAATAATCGTTGCGATTGCCGTACCGGCTGCCCAAAAGTCCATCTGGCCAGAGCCCGCCTGATTGATGGCAAACAATGGCACAAGGGCGATGAGCGGGATGGCGGCCAGATCCTGAAACAGCAACACGGAAAAGGCCAGACGTCCGTGTTTTTTTGTCAACTCGCCGCGCTCTTCAAGCACCTGCAATACAAACGCAGTAGAGGAAAGAGCCAGAGACAGGCCAATAAATAACGCCACAATGGCTGTCACATTGGCCAAAAGCGCAAAGGCCATCAACATCAGGGCCGAACCGACAACCTGCGCGCCTCCCAGACCAAAGATCGCCGAGCGCATGGCCCAGATCCGTTTGGGACGCAACTCCAGGCCGATGAGAAACAGCAGCAGCACCACGCCAAATTCGGCGATATGGAGGATATTTTCCACATCATAAAGCTGATAGATAAAGCCGATGCCATAGGGGCCAATCAAAAAGCCGGCGATCAGATATCCGAGCACCGAACCGATCTTGAGCTTCTTGGCAATGGGCGCAGCAATCGCCGCCACCATCAAGAACACCGCTATTTGTATCAGCCCAAGGCCTTGCATAAAAACTCCCGCCGAATCACCAAAAGCGCATTGCCATTATTATGCGGACAAGCGAAAGCAAGCGCAACCGATAAGGCCTGCTTTTGTTGGAAAGAGCTGGGAGCACATGATTTAACCAGAAATACCCTGACGCATACCCCCCCCCTCAATCTTCATCCTCGTCATCGGGGTCGACAGGTTTTTTGTGGGCAATGCCCTTATGGCATTCAATGCAGGTTTCACCCTTTTCAAATGCCTCACGCATTTCTTTCGCCCCTCGGCGAGACTGTTTATGAAAGGCCATGGCTTGATAGCTATGACAATTGCGACATTCACGCGAATCTGATGCTTTCATGGAGGTCCAGACATTTTTTGCCATCTCCAGCCGCTTGGCCTCGAACTTTTCAGGCGTGCCGATGGTTCCTACAAGCTTGTGGTAAAGCTCTTTGGTCGCCTTGACCTTTCGGATCAGCTTGGCGGTCCAGTCCTTTGGCACATGACAATCCGAACAAATCGCCCGCACACCAGAGGCATTTTGGTAATGCGCGGTCTTCTTGTATTCCTCATAGACGGTGGTGCGCATCTCATGACAGGAGATACAAAATTCCATTTTGTTGGTATAGTCCATTGCCGCATTCAAACCGCCAAAAAAAACAATACCAGCAAAGCCACCCACAAAGAAAATCCCCCCCCAGGCGAAACGGGCCGAAGGCTGCCAAAACCATTTCCATAATCTTGTAATCATGGGAGCGCTTCCTACAGTGAAATTGAATTGAGGTCTGCTCTCAACCCGGAAAAAATCAAGATTGAGAGCGCAGGGCCAAAATCACAAGCTGCAGGCTATTTTTCTTTTGGCAGTGTCGCCAGATGAGCCATGATGTCGACAATGATCTGAGCATCAAGCATCCGTAAAGCGGGCATTTGCTCGCCCGGCTGGCCATTCATGATCTTGTGCAGGACTTCCCAGGGATTTGACATCTGCTTGCCAAGCGTTGTTTTCATATCCTTTGGCAAGTCTCCATCCTTGCCGTGACAACCAGCGCAGATCGTGTTGAAATAATTTGCACCAGTGGCGACATTTCCACCCTTTGGAGCCTTCTTTTCACTATCAATATATTTGTCGATATCGATCCCTGCCCTGACGAACAAGGCAAGGTCCATAAAATCGGCGTCAGACATTTTACCAGACAGTTTGTGGGTATCATCTTTTAGCACCGCAATGATCTTCGCTGTGTCGGCACCGACCATGCCGTCAACGCCCTTGATACCGGTCTTGTAGGAACCAGAAGCGTAGGCCCCCTTGGCACCTTTTTGATCCCAGCCATGGCAGGATTTGTAACGCCAGGTCATATTGCCTTTTTTCCTGGTATTGGCCGCAGGCCACGCCGGATGAGTATCCTCGGGCTTATCCGCCTTGATAACCTTGAACCACTTGTCATAGAGCATACCACCGCGAGCGATCGCCCCTTCATCAAAAGCTTTGGCAGGTAGTGACGAAACAAACATTATACCGATTATTATAAACAGGAACGTTTTTAAACTTTTCATCTTCGCCTCCTTCACAAGATCAGTTTTTTCAGAGATTATTTCTACACCTTTAGTATCGGCGCATTGAAGTAGATGGCAAATGATCTGCGTCAATATAAATGATTTTTTACATCATTTAAATGATTAGACTGCTTCTATACATTAATCCGCATGCTTATTTGTTTTAATACTTACTAAGTACAAACACATATACTGTACCACAAAGAAATCTCCAGATCATAAACCTATAAACAGATTTTAGATGCGCTTGCCCTGAAAGAAGTAGGGACAAGTAAAAATAACTGCAATGACAATAGTATCATTGCAGCTTCCTTGTCTCGACGATGCCTCTTTCAAGACAAATCTGGAAGATTGACCTGGTTTTGCCCCACTGAAGTGAGAGATTGATTACCGCCGAAGGAGCGTATCGCGTCCCAGGGTCTGCACAACATATCCTGCTCGCGGGAAGTGCACGCAGACCTCCCCCAGATCTTTGGATGAGTGGCCAAGGGTGATGGACTGGCCAGTGACCGCCTTTATCTCTCCCTCGACCGGGCGTTCTCCGGCATCAATATCGGACACAATACTCACCTGCATGCCAGGCCGCAGCCCCTGGGGATCATCGGCGCTTGAAGCAATAGCGGCAAGCGGGGTACACGCAGCAGCGCGCGCAATCGCCTGCTCCCCGGTCATCTCGCTGCGTTCTCCATGACCAATGGCTTTGACATTGGCTTCCCAGCGCTCAAGGGCGGGAAATTGTGACAATAAGGGAGGTCCACCATCCCAGCGGCCACGCAAAAACCAGATAACGAAATAAATCTGCGCATCAATGGCGGCGGGGCGCTCACCAAGCAAAAACGCGCGACCATCGGCCAGTTGCTCATCAAACCAGCTCAAGGGCGCCTGGATCTGAGACACCAGATGCGGCAGATTGGCACCTGCTGCTTTCATGCTCTGGCGCCAGTCCGGCCCAAAATAAAGCCGCCCGCGATCCTTGGCAAAATCGGCAGGCAAATCGTCGCCAGCCGCTCCCAGCACAATCCTGGTGGACAGATCAAACAGTACCATGTCTGTCCAGCGGGCGAGGCACCAGACCAAGCCCTTGTCATTGGTCGGAAAAAAGGTCGGTTCGGGGGTGCGGCGCTCCAGCTCTTTTATGATGCACGCGCTGTCACAATAAATATCAGCGCCCACCTGCATCACCGGCGTGCGGCGATAACCCCCCGTCAACTTTATCAATAAGGGCTTTGGCGGGAGGCGCGGAATTTCGACCGAGCGCCAGGACAGGCCCTTGATGCCCAACGCCACCCGCACCTTTTCGGCTACAGGAGATTGCGGATAATTGTGTAAGATGATTTCGCTCTCGGCACTGCTCATAATAAACCTCCTATTGTAAACCTGCCCTGTTCTACCAGCCAGCTCCCATGGGGCATACCGTTTTTCTGACTCACTCGCTCACCCGCTCCAGACTGCGCAACTGAAGGATCAGTAATGTCCCCAAAACCATGATCGAGGCGGCCAGATAAAGTCCACTATTATAATTGCCGCTTTGCTGCGCCAAAATACCGGCGATGGCCGGGGCAACGATCTGACCAATCCCGAACGATATGGTCATTTTACCCATCATCTGGGCCGGGTTGGACGGGTAATAGCGCCCCGCCATGGTCAACACCAGCGAGACAATGCCCAAAAAACTTGCACCAAACAACGCTGTCCCAAGCACAATGGGCACAAGACTATGGGTCAGCACGGGGATCAGGATCGAGATGACCTGCATCAAAAAGGCCAGCAAGAGCGCATTAAGATCGCCAAACCTTCGCGCCAGCAAGTCCCACAAAACCACCGCCGGCGCGGCGGACAAACCCAGCACCACAAAAGCCCAGATGCCCCTGCCCTGCAGCCCCGGCAATTGATCAACAATGGCCACAATAAAGGTCACAGGGACCGCATAGCCAACGCCCGCACAAAAATAGGCCAGCATGAACAGCCGCATGAATTTCAAGCTGGGAGGCTGATCAACCATCTCACGCCCACTGGCGGTAAAAGCAGAGCGCGCGCTAGGCGCTGGCATCCAGAAAAAGGCTGGCACCATTATGACAAGGCCCAGCAGGCTCAACACCAGCCATTGCTCACTCCAGCTAAGCCAGTGTTTCATCAGCTCGACAGCAAGGGCGCAAAAAGCAATCGACAGCCCAACGCCACTGAAATGGATGCCAAGTTCGGGGCGATATTCATTGCGGATCAGCCAGTTCAGGACCAGCCCCGCGCCAAACATGAAGCAAGCCGCACTACTAAGCCCCGCCAAAAAACGCGACAATGACCATATCCAGAAATGCTCGGTGATCCCCATCATGATCGTTGTTATGAGCGCAACCACAAGGCCGATCTGGTACAAACGATATTTCAACGCCGCACTGGCAATCATCGCGGCAAGAATGGCCCCGGCCAGATAGCCCATATAGTTGATTGCCGCCAGCCAGCCACCACCCGCGACGCTCAAGCCTGCCTGCTGCTGCATTTGCGGCAGCAACGGCGTATAGGCAAACCGGGCAATCCCCACCATCAAGATAAAGCTGCAAATACCGGCGCTTAACACCTTGATACGCTGGGATGTCCGGCTCACAGGCAAGCTTCCTTTATCGTGCGAGATTGACAACCATCGTGCGGGATTAGCAAATCAAAGAGGCAAAACCGTTTTCTGGAATGGCCTGTTGCGCAAAACCCTTTGGGCACCCCCTTTGCACCTCTGGCCTTTATCCCGTGCTCCAGGCGCGCGGTTGGCGCATGCCGGCAATTTTGCAAGCCTGTTTGACATAGCCATAGGGAAACAGCTCGAAAAAATGACGCCGCGCAGCGGTTTTGTTTGTGCCGAGATGATCCGCCAGAAACCCAAAAACAAAGCGCGCATCGGCGGGAATATCATGCTCGTCATAATAGTCACGCATATAGCTGATGACCGCCCAATGCTGGCTCGTCAAGTCGAGACCCTCTTCACCGGCGATCGCGGCGGCAACCTCTTTATCCCATAGCGAGGGATCAAGCAGATAGCCGTGCCCGTCGCGCTGGAGCTGCCTGTCGCCCACCACCAATGTCGATATTTTATCTGGTCTTGTTCTCATGTCGAAGATCTAACCCTCGAATGGATCCGTTACAAGTATAGTGTCTTCGCGCTCGGGGCTGGTGGATAACATCGCCACCGGGCACTCGATCAGTTCTTCGATACGGCGCACATATTTGACCGCTTCTGCTGGTAGATCAGCCCAGGAGCGAGCGCCCTCGGTGGATTGCGACCAGCCCGGCACCGTCTCATAGATCGGCTTGACGCGCGCCTGCGCCCCTTCAGAGGCCGGGAAATAGTCAATCCTCTGGCCATCCAGTTCATAAGCCACGCAGACTTTGAGCTCCTCAAAGCCATCCAGCACATCAAGCTTGGTGAGGGCGATACCATTAATGCCAGACACTTTGATGGTCTGGCGCACCAGACAGGCATCAAACCAGCCGCAACGGCGCTGGCGCCCCGTGACCGTACCAAATTCATGGCCGCGCTCCCCAAGCCGCTTGCCGTCTTCGTCAAACAGCTCTGTTGGGAAAGGCCCCTCGCCGACGCGGGTGGTGTAAGCCTTGGTGATGCCCAGCACATAGTCAAGAAAGCCTGGACCGATACCACAACCGGTTGCCGCATTGGCACCCACCGTATTGCTGGAGGTGACATAGGGATAGGTGCCATGGTCAATATCTAGAAGCGCCCCTTGCGCCCCTTCAAACAAGATGCGTTTGCCAGCTTTTCGCTGCTCATCGAGCAGTTTCCAGACGGGTTCAATATAGGGCGTGATGGTTGGCGCAATGGCGGCGACTTTTTCATATAGCTCATCGCCATCAACTTCTGGCTCGCCCATGCCACGACGCAAAATATTGTGATGGATTAACAGCTTGTCGATCTTGGCGCGCAGACTATCGAGATTTTGCAAGTCCATGACACGGATCGAGCGCCGCCCGACCTTGTCTTCATAGGCTGGGCCAATACCGCGCCCTGTGGTGCCGATCTTGTTCTTGCCAGCAGCTTTTTCGCGCAACTGGTCAAGCTGCGAATGAACGGGCAGAATGAGCGTGGTATTCTCGGCAATGCGTAAATTCTCGTGGGTAATGT
This sequence comes from Alphaproteobacteria bacterium, assembly GCA_024279115.1. GTDB lineage: Bacteria > Pseudomonadota > Alphaproteobacteria > Rhizobiales > JAKIUO01 > JAKIUO01. The sequence goes on along the minus strand of JAJRRW010000120.1, from coordinate 9,414 downwards.
CGACGCCCTTGTCGGTGATCGAGGCGATTTCCTCCATCAGCGCCCAGGGGTCAAGCACAACGCCATTGCCGATCACCGATAATTTGCCGCCGCGTACAACGCCAGAGGGCAAGGACGACAATTTGTAAGTGACGCCATCGATAACCAGCGTATGACCGGCATTGTGACCACCCTGAAAACGGGCCACCACATCAGCACGTTCCGACAGCCAGTCAACGATCTTGCCCTTGCCTTCATCGCCCCACTGGGAGCCCACTACCACCACATTTGCCATTTGCATTCCTCGTAAATTTCACAGGGTCAATTTCCAGGGAATTTCCCCAACCGTTGAGGTTATAGCTATAAAGGGGGGGAAGGTGCAATAAAGAACCGGCCGGTCGAAAAAATGATTTAACAATAGCCGCCAAACTCTCGGCACGCACCATTGTCTTCCCTGCGCGGGGATGACACATGGTAGCATGATAATAAAGGAAAAATGGTATGGGGGGGGGCTGGGGGCCAGACCCCAGCGCCAACCGCGCAGGTTGCCCGCGCGGCAAGCGCATTTCTTAAGCCCCCGTCCCCTCCAGCGTTTCCTTGCGCAAAGCATGAACAATCATGCGCAGTGCTTCCTTGTCGCTGGCCCCATCTGCGGCCAGCTTCTTGTACAAGGCGATTTGCCGATCGGCGCTGGTGCCTTCACGCGCGATGGTTTTGCAGTGCTCGATTTCAGCAACGCAATCGAGCGCCAGCGCATCTTCCATGACAAGCTCAATCAGCTCTTCGATCAATTCAGGAAATGGCAGCATTTCGCCCCGACCAAAATCAATCATCGTGCCACCCACGCCGTAGCGCTGCGCCCGCCAACGGTTTTCCCTGATCAAAAAGGTCGGATAGGCGCGCCAGCGCTGATTATTGGGACGAAGGCGGAAAAGCATGCGCAAAATGCAGCGAAACAGCATCGCCACCGCCACGCCATCCTCGATGCGCGGGCAGACATCGCAAATGCGCATTTCAAGGGTTGGAAATTTTTCGGAAGGGCGCAGATCCCACCAGATCATTGTCGCATCGGGAATGATTTTCGCCTCCACCAGCAGATTGACCGTGCGGCGATATTCCCCCCAGCTTAAAAAGGGTTCGGGCAAGCCGGTCCGCGGCAACTCGTCAAACACCGACAAGCGATAGGCTTTGAGGCCGGTCATGCACCCCTTCCAAAACGGCGAGGAGGCGGTCAGCGCCAACAGGTGGGGCAAAAAATAGGACGCCTGATTGAACAGATCAATGCGCAAGTCTTCATCCTCGATGCCCACATGCACATGCATGCCGCAAATCAGCAGGCGCCGCGCGGCAATCTGCATGTCTCGCTCCAGCAAGTCGTAGCGCTCGCGCCTGGTATGCACCTGTTTGTCCCATTCGCCATAAGGATGGGTCGAAACGGCGATGGGGGCGATGCCAAATTCTTTGGTAATATCGGCGATCCCGGTGCGCAGTTCCAGCAGATCGGCGCGGATTTCCCCGGCACTCATGCAAACTTTGGTGCCGATTTCGATCTGGCATTGCTGAAATTCGCGGGTCACACGCTCTCCCAGCATAGACGTGCACCGGGATAGCAATTCATCAGGTTGCTGGGTCACCAAATCGCCGGTTTCCAGCTCCACCAGATGATATTCCTCCTCCATGCCAATCGAAAATGATGGCTCGCTTGTTCGCATATTGACGCCCTTTCATAACAGAATAAATGCAGATTAACCCTTGTTGTGTCTGCTCATCAAGAAAGCTGTTTGACACTGTACGATCCGTCCCTTATAACTGGCCTGAAGTTTGCTACCTATTAGGTGAAAATACTGCAAACGATGTGTTTTGTGATACAAGATGGATGGACATGAAATGACCAACAACTGGTCTCCGACAAGCTGGCGCAATAAACCCGGGCTGCATATGCCCGAATATGGTGACAAGGACAAACTCCGCGACGTCGAAGGACGCTTGGCCGGTTTTCCCCCTTTGGTGTTCGCTGGTGAAGCCCGTGAACTCAAAAAACGCCTTGCAGAAGTTGCCAATGGCAATGGTTTTTTGTTGCAGGGCGGCGATTGTGCCGAAAGCTTTGCCGAGCATACGGCCGATAATATCCGCGATTTCTTTCGCATCTTTTTGCAAATGGCCGCCGTCTTGACTTATGCGGGCGGTTCTCCCGTCGTCAAAGTCGGGCGCATTGCCGGGCAATTTGCCAAACCGCGCTCTTCGGCTATTGAAAGTCAGGATGGGGTCGAACTGCCAAGCTATCGCGGCGACATCATTAACGCCATGGAGTTCGAGAGCAAAAGCCGCGAGCCCGATCCCCAACGTCAGATCATGGCCTATCGCCAATCCGCTGCAACGCTCAACCTGCTGCGTGCTTTTGCAGGTGGTGGCTATGCCCATCTGGAACATGTGCACCAGTGGAACCGCAACTATTTGAAAGACAGCCCCGCTGGTGATCGCTACGAAGATCTGGCCGACCGTATCTCGGAAAGCCTGCGCTTCATGCGGGCTTGCGGCCTGACCCCTGAAAATGTACCGCAACTGCGCTCCACCAGCTTTTATGTCAGCCATGAAGCGCTTTTGTTGCGCTATGAACAGGCTTTAACGCGCATCGATTCCACCTCTGGCGACTATTACGCCACCTCTGGTCATATGCTGTGGATTGGTGATCGCACCCGCCAGCTCGATCATGCCCATGTGGAATTCGCGCGCGGTGTCAAAAACCCCATTGGCATCAAATGCGGGCCAACAATCGAGCCAGACGAACTGATCAAGCTCAACGATATTCTCAATCCTGAAAATGAGGCGGGCCGCCTGACCCTGATCTGCCGCTTTGGGGCTGGCAAAGGCGCAGAGCATCAAGCAAAATTGATCCGCGCTATCGAAAAAGAAGGCCGCCGTGTTGTTTGGTCCTGCGACCCCATGCATGGCAATACCGTGAAAGCTTCCTCGGGTTACAAGACCCGCCCCTTCAATGACATCATGCAAGAGGTTGGCGAATTTTTCGATATTCACCGCGCTGAGGGCACTCATCCCGGCGGTATCCATATCGAGATGACCGGCCAGCAGGTCACCGAATGTACCGGCGGTGCCCATGGTATCAAGGAAACCGATCTGTCGGCCCGCTATCACACCCATTGCGATCCGCGCCTCAATGCCAACCAGTCGCTGGAACTGGCCTTCTTGATTGCCGAGCGCATGAAAAAAGACCGCGTCAGCGACACCAACGAACTGCCGGCCTCACTGATGGGGTTTTAGGATTCTGGGGGTTTTAAAATTCTCAGGCAAAAAAATGGCGTACAAAAACCCACCCTCTTTCAAAAAGAGGGTGGGTTAATATCTTCAATAAGAACCACGGTTGGCTTTAATAAGAGCCGCGTTTGGCTTTTTTGGCAGCATAAAGGTTACAATAGCCATTCTTGCTTACTGTGCCTTTTACTGCGGAGCATTTACCGTTACCCATATATTTGGCGCAGCCTCCACAGCTTTTACCCATTTTGGGAGAGCTGCGATATTTTGCAGCCGTCTTGGAAACCTTGGCTTCCGCCTGCTGCGTTCCCGCCAGCATCAAGGCGGCACCACCTGCAACTGTCAACATGACCCGGTCCATAAATTTGCGCCGTGTCAAATTACTTTTTTCAGGCGTATCTTTGTTCTCTGGCATTGCTTTTTTCCTCATCACATTAGATCCTTCCTCAACCGTCAAAAAAAACGGCACTGCACATGGAGTACCGTGTCAATAACCGCTTTAGTCTAATCGAATAAACTTTGTATACGCAACGCAACACTGAACACGAAACCGTGAACGCTACCGGTCACCCTCGATTTCTATCTGCCTAAAGAGCGGCTTGCGTTACCTCAGACTCATTTCAGCTGGCATTTTTGCTCCGTTTTCGGTGTCAGGAAATTGGAAAATATCCAGATATGTCCTGTATTTCCTTACTTGAAACCGAACCAAAACAGCTCAGCTGATTCTGATCCCGAGTGAACACAAACCACTCTATCCCCTAAATTTGGCTTTTTGATGCTTATGGTTCGTACCGATCAATGCTTGTGCTGCCTGGCATGAGCCCCGGCCCGATCCATAAACTTCTTTGTTGATCGGAGCCGGGATTTCAATTTCAGGCCCTAGTGGCCTGCCGCACTTTATATGCAGGGTTTCGTGAGCTACGAGAGGACTGGGTATGATTTATGTGCGGCCCCCACCGGCTCCCGCGACAAGTTTGGGAGCTGCAGCGAGCAAACGCAGAGCCGGGGTCCAGGGGCCACGCTTCTTGCCCTTTCGATGGTTTGCCACCCGTGCCCTGGATCCCGGGGCAAGCCCGCGAAGCGTTAGGGTGAGGGGGTGAAACAAATTGCGATACCCATCAATTTAAGAGAGGCAGGCCACTAGTAAGAAAAGCTGATACGCCGCAACCAACGCAGATACCATCTGTCCTGAAACTGGATTTGTGCCTTGATCAACGAGCCGCTGCAACGATCAATGTTGAGATTATAGGTCAGGCCAGTATTCTGGCGGGCCTTGAAACGAAGCACGTTGGGGCGGATACGCAGATTGTGAAAATTGCGCCAGCCTTGCCGCTTTAGCTGCCGGTGTATCTGACGAGGGGAGCGGCAGCTCATGGCATAATCGTCCTCATAATAATTTTCACTATACCCGCGGCGCCTTGATCGCTTGTTGCCTCGCTTGTGCGAGCGGTTCAGCTGCTTGTTGCGCGCCCGGTTCAACGCCTTGCTCTTTTTGGGGGCTGGTTTATCAAACAAGCGACCCAGAGCCCGGCGCTCGGATTTGTAATTTTGATTGCCGCGACCATAGCCCTGGCTGACCTTGATGGGCTGATCAAAATAATGGCGCTCTGTTTGGGCCGATCTGGCATTGCCACTGGTCGGGATCAACAGCATGGGCACAACGAGCGCGGCGACAACTCCGAGGGTTTTTGGTGAAATTATAGAATGTGATTGGGTCATTTTCTGATCTCCCTATTGAGGCTAGAAGGCTTGGGTTACATGAAGTTTTTGTTCATGATCCAACCTTAGGCAAGCCCGCCTGAACCGTTCTGGAAGAGCTTATTCATGCACCATTCAAGGAGATGGCGAAAATCAGGCAAGAGACTTCAAGAAGGTGCCCAGATCATCCGTGGTATGCTCAACATGGGGCTCGCGGCCCGAGCCCAGATCAATGGCACCGGCATCTGCGTGCTCCCCCAGAGTGCGCACCAGTACCGTTTTCATACCAAGCGCAAACGGTACCTCAAGATTGCGGGCAATGTCTTCAAACATCGCCGCACGCGCCGGCTCGACACCGGTCTGCTCGATCATCATCATATAGGTCTGTTTTGCTGGTTTTGGCACATAGCTCGACGCCTTGATATCATGCACTGCATCAAACAAATCGCCGATGCCAAGGCGCGCCATCACAGCCTGCGCATGGGCGGTTGAGCCATTGGTGAACACCAGCTTGCGGCCCGGCAACCGATCAATTGCCTGCACCAGATCGGGAGCCGCCTCCACCGCTGAATGATCAATATCATGAACAAAATGCAGGTACGCCTCCGGGTCCATTTGATGATTGACCATCATGCCGTTCATGGTGGTGCCAAAATCGCGGAAATAGCTTTTTTGCAGGGCATAAGCCTCATCGCGCCCGACCCCCAGAAAATCGGCAACATAGTGTGTCATGCGCTGGTCGATTTGATCGAACAGGCGGCAACTGGCCGGATAAAGCGTGTTGTCCAGATCAAAAATCCAGTGTTCAACATGGTCGAAAGAGTTCATATCATTCCCCTAACGCCCTCGCCGGGCCGGCAGCTTCTTCAGTTGGAACCAAAGGCGGGCCTTTGGAAACCACAATCGTGGACTCAACAGGGTCCAAAGATTATCCCTTGGTGCCGTCCGCATAAGACATTTCTTCAACCGCTACAGCAAGACCATATCATCGCGATGGATCATGGCGGCGCGTCCTTCATAGCCCAATATGCCGGCGATATCCTTGCTGTGATGGCCGATGATTTTTTGCGCATCGCTCGCTCCATAGGCGCTTAGGCCACGGGCAATGTGATTATGGTCCTGATCGCATATAATCACCACATCACCGCGTGCAAAGGAACCCGACAGGCTTTTGATACCGGCTGGCAGCAGACTTTTGCCGCTCAGCAGCGCCTTGGTGGCTCCCGCATCAATAACCAGTTCGCCGCGACTTTCAAGACCGCCAGCGATCCAGCGCTTGCGCGAGGTCACCGCATTGCCCCTGGCATGAAACCAGCTGGCACGGGCGCCGTTAAACAAAGCCTTTATGGGGTGATCGTCCTGACCAGAGGCGATCAACATATGCACCCCCGCCTTGGTGGCGATTTTGCCAGCGAGAATTTTGGTGATCATGCCGCCCGATCCATAATCACTGCCGACAGATCCCGCCATGGCTTCGATCGAGGGGGTGATGTCCTTGATGCTTGAGAGGTGCCGGGCGCTTTCATCTTCGTGAGGGGGAGCGGTATACAGGCCATCCACATCAGACAACAAGATCAGCAGATCGGCACTCATCATGCTGGCGACACGAGCGGCCAGCCGGTCATTGTCACCAAAGCGGATTTCACTGGTCGCCACCGTATCATTCTCGTTGACAACAGGCACGGCCCCCAGTTTCAGCAAGGTCGAAATCGTATCTCTTGCATTCAGATAGCGGCCACGCTCCTCGGTATCGCCAAGCGTCACCAACACCTTAGCGGCAATCAGATCATGGGCCTTCAAGCGCCCCTCATAGGCATGCGCCAACCTTATTTGACCAACACTGGCCGCCGCCTGACTTTCTTCCAGCTTCAAGGCACCCGGCGCCAGACCCAGCCGCCCGCGCCCCAGCGCGATCGCCCCCGAAGAGACAATCAGCACGTCGCAACCGAGGCTCACCAGCCCCGCGACATCGCCGATCAGCGAGGTCAGCCATTGATCTTTCAAACGGCCCCCCTCATCGATCAGCAAGGAAGAGCCGATCTTGATGACGATGCGTTTTGCTTTGTGCCAATCAGGTGTCATCTTCAGTCCTGTTTAAAACCCTGTTTTGGTGAACGACCACCGGCTAAAGCCGTTGGCTTCGAGTTACGGCTGAAAGCCGTATTTTTCAGCCTAAAGGCCGCTTGCGAAAGCTATTTTTTGCACGGTCCTGACAATTCCATCACGTGTGATCCCCGCGAAGGCGGGGAACCATACTCCCGACCCCATCGGTTTATCTCACGATCTCGACAAAAATTGCAAAGACTGTGGTTATGGATCCCAGCCTACGCTGGGATGACAAATCTTTTTCGACTAAAGCCATATTCAGACCATACCGCCTAAAGGTGCGGGATTTACGGATCCCCTACATTTACGGATCCCCTACGGGGACTCTAAAATCCGTGACTGTTGAACTTCTTTTCCTTGGGTGCCCGGGCCATTTTTATTTCTTTGCCGATTTCCTGCATCAAACGGTTCGTGCCTTTGCCACTGACCGCCGAGATCTGCCAGGGGCGTTGGCCGCTGATTTTTTCCAGCTCGTCAGATTGCATCTGTGCCAGTTCCTCGTCTACCGCATCGCATTTGGTCAAGGCAACCAGCTCTTTCTTTTCCGCCAGCCCGCCGCCATAGGCTTTTATTTCAGCGCGAATGGTCTGATAGTCCTGGGCGATATCATCGGACAGCACATCAATCAGATGTATGAGCACACCACAGCGCTCCACATGCCCCAAAAAGCGCGAACCAAGCCCGGTGCCATCGCTTGCCCCCTCGATAAGACCTGGAATATCAGCGAGTACAAAATCCACATCGCCAGCTTTTACAACCCCCAGATTTGGATGCAGAGTGGTAAACGGATAGTCGGCAATCTTTGGATTAGCGGCAGATATGGCCGATAAAAGCGTCGACTTGCCGGCATTTGGCAAACCAATCAAGCCACTGTCGGCAATCAGCTTCAAGCGCAGCCAGACAATGATCTCTTCGCCCGGCAATCCCGGATTGGCCTTGCGCGGTGCCTGATTGGTCGCAGACTTAAAGCGCGCATTACCAAAGCCGCCACTGCCACCTGTGGCCAATACCGCTGTTTGCCCGACCTTCACGAGATCGGCCAGCATGGTTTGATTGTCTTGGGCAAAAATCTGCGTGCCTGGCGGCACCAACAGATATTTATCGTCGCCTGCGGCCCCTGACTTATTGCGCCCCTTGCCGTTCTCGCCGCGACCTGCCTTGAAATGCTGGTAAAAACGAAAATCGATCAGCGTATTGAGATTGTCAACGCATCGCACCAGCACCTCGCCGCCATTGCCGCCATCGCCGCCATCAGGTCCGCCAAATTCGATATATTTTTCGCGCCGGAACGACAAACAGCCATTGCCGCCATCTCCCGATTTGATATAAACCCGCGCCTGATCCAGAAATTTCATCTTGCTCGTTCTCTTTAGGAGTGAAGAACCCCTAATCCTCAAATACAACCCCCTCACCCTAACCCTCTCCCAGACGGAGAGAGGCAATAAGAGGGGCCTCGCTTAAGATCTGTACTCTTTATTACTCTCCCGAACGAGGAGAGGGACGGGATGAGGGGGGTAACAAATCACAACGCCCCCTACCCGCTATTTCCCAAGCCAATCGGCTTTCTCGCATCTCATCAAATGGCCCGGCAGATAGGTGCCTTGAAACCGTGACCATAGCAATGTTTGCTCCACAGACACGAAACCATTTTTCTCCATGACGCGCCCCGATGCCGGGTTCTCCTCCAGATAGGTAGCCTCAACCGCCGGGGCATTCAATCTCTTAAATGCAAATGCAAGGACAGAGCCAACTGCTTCTGACATCAAACCGCGCCCCCAATGATCACTTGCTAACCAATAGCCAAAGGAGGGACAAGGATGGGCGTGAACCAGCAGATTGTCGACGCTGATCACCCCTATGAGCTCCTCTGCCAGCATTTTTTCATAGATGCCAAAGGTAAAGCTGCTCGCCCCCCAGCTGGCATTTATGCGACCAAACCAGTTGGTTGCATCGATGAACGAATAGGGGTGCGGGGCTGTGGACAGGTTTTTGACAATCCGCCGCTTGCCCAATTCTCTGGTGATGGCGGACAGATCCTTTCTGCGCGGCCTGTGCAGGGTTAACCGATCCGTTTCCAGTCTAAAACTGCGGGGTTCATCATTCTTCATCTCAAGCTCCACAAAAAAAGGGGCCGATCAAGGGGCCCCTTTTTCATGGATGAGAAAATGCTCTACCGGACCTTATGATCGGTAGAGTTTGTCAATTTCATACCGTTATTATTTTCCACTTGCCGCCGCAGCGCTGGTAATCGGCATCACGGAAATGAAGACCTTGCCGTTACGGCGGGTCTTGAATTCTACATTGCCTTCGATCTTGGCGAAGATGGTGTGGTCTTTGCCGATGCCAACGCCCGTGCCGGGG
>JAJRRW010000119.1 GCA_024279115.1 Alphaproteobacteria bacterium | reverse complement strand
ATTCCAGCTGACATTTTTGCTCCGTTTTCGGCGTCAAGAAATTTGAAAATATCCAGATATATCCTGCATTTCTTAACTTGAAACCGAAGCAAAACTGTTCAGCTGTTTCTGACCGCGAGTGAATGCAAACCGCTCTAGTGGTCTGCCTTCCTTCAATTGTCGGATTTATGGCATCCTCGATTGAACGATAGCACTCCTTAGACAAGCGCAGCTGCAGTAGCGCTGAAGTGCTGATCCCGGGCCCAGCGGCACAAAGGGGCGGAAAAAACGATGGGTTTTGTTGCCACTGGACCCCGGGGCAAGCCCGGGGAGCGGATTTAAGGTGAGGCAGGCCACTCGTTTTTTTGCATGCCATAGGATTCACAAATCTGGCGCCGCAATTTGATTGAGGTATCGCCGGGAACGCCAGCGCCAATCTGTCTCCCATCCACTTCTATAACGGGCATCAGCAGAGCGGTGGTGGAGGTGACAAAGACTTCGCTGGCCGCCAAAGCCTCATCGACGCTAAAAGCGCGCTCTTCAAATTTTAGTCCAAGCTTTTTTATGGTCGCGACAACGGCTTGCCGGGTTCTGCCACGCAAAATGGAGTTGTCAGCGCGGCGCGTCAGCAGGCGATTATCTTTATCGACCATCCAGGCATTGCTGTGGGAGCCCTCGGTAATAAAACCCTTGTCATCAACCATCAGGGCTTCAGCACATCCTTGATCAAGGGCGGTCTGACTGGCCAGCATTTGCGGCAATAGCGATATTGATTTGATATCGCGCCGCGCCCAGCGAATGTCGGGCACTGTTTGAACGCAGATGCCCTTGGCGGCAAGGGCGTTGTTTTTGCGCTCGTCGTGGGGGCGAGCCATGCAGATCAGCGACGAGCCAATGTCTTTTGACGGGAAGGTGAAGGCGCGCCGGGCCGCGCCGCGCGTCACCTGCAAATAGGCAGAACCATTGCGGATATGGTTGCGGCGTACCGTTTCGTTCAGGACATGAACAAGGGCCGGGCGCTTCATGGGGGGCGCCATGCGCAGCTCAAAAAGAGACCGATCCAGACGCTCGAGATGGCCGGTGAGATCGACAATCTTGCCGTTATGGATAAAGCACACCTCATAGACGCCATCAGAAAACTGAAAGCCTCGATCCTCAACATGGATGCTGGCTTTTGCATAGGGTTGATAGCGGCCATTGACATAGATGATACGCGCCATATTTTATTATCTCCCGGTTGAGGATCCGTTTTTTTGACGATGTAGAACGATCAGTTAAGCAGTTTATAAAATCTGCCTCAAGTACTCTTTGGGGCCCAGATACCTGGTACCATCCCAAAAAAAATGCCGGGGCAAATTTGTTGATGTGCTCAGCCCATAAGAAAGGCCAGTAGCTCATCGGTTTGCGACGCGCTGATTTCAATAATTTCAGCGCTTACAATATTTTGGGCGACAAAAGGATCATCATTGACGCGCTCTTGAAGCTGCGACAAGCTGGTATTGTGCGCCACAACAGCGCCGCCCGATTTGGGTTGAAGGCTGCCAGACAGGACAAATATACCGTCATCAAAACCGCGTTTAATCCAGTTTTTGTGACCATCCATGAATTGGCTGGCCTGGCTTTTATTGCCAGAAAATCGAAGCAAGATGATAAACAATTCTTTGCGCTCCTATGAGTTTGGGTTGATATTTTATGTCGTGGAGTTTTTGGCATGGAGTTGCAGCCAGTCGCACATTTGCGCGACTTCCTGCGCTATGAATTTGTCATCTTGAAATGCGCTGGACAGCGTCGCGACCCCTTGACTACGAGCAAGAATATGCATGGCAAGGGCATCGGCTTTGTCCCCGTGGCCTAGGGCCGCGAACTGCTTGCCCAGCCAGTTGCGACACAGCGAAAAAATCTGGTTTGCCTCGGCATGAGACTTGTGATCGAGCTTGGCCAATTCAGAGCTCAGCGTGCCGACCGGGCAGCCATATAGTAATATTTTAGCCTGATTGGTAATCAGAATATGAATGAAACTGCCAATGCGGTCGATCGGTTGCGCGCCATCCTTTTCCCATTGCTTCAGCATTTTCTTGGTGTTTTGCAAGCGTAGAGCGATCACCGCATCGAGGATTTCATCCTTGGATTTGAAATGGTAATAAAAATTGCCGCGCGAGATCTTCACAAAAGCTGCGATGTCAGCAAATGAGGTGTGATCAAAGCCTTGCTGATAGAATAATCGGTCGGCAGCTTCGATAATCTGATCGCGTGTTGTCTTGTCGCTCATGACGGCCTCTTTTCAGGAGTAGGACGATTGTCCTATCTGAAATTTAGGGCAATCGTCCTAATTGATCAAGGGCAATATCCAAGATGGGTTGTCGAGTTCTACGCGGCCCACAGGGTCGAACCTAACTCATGGTCTCATAGGCGGATTTCGGGTGTGAAGTTAAGGTCTTGTCTCTCGCGACAGGGTGGAGTGGAGCGTTTATTGCCCCTGCAAACTTTCTAAAAACTCCAGAAACTGATCGATTTGTTGTGGCGTAAACACCACTTCGGGCATCGCTTCATGGCCCGTGACAATGCCCTCGGCGAGGCTTTCTTCCAGGGAGCTAAGGGGCCATTTACTGGCGAAGCTGCGAAACGGCGGTGCGCCTTCAAGCGGGCTGTCCCCTTGTTTGTCGATGGAATGACAAGAGCCGCATTTGCTCTTTGCCAGTTCTTGACCACTGGCGATGAGCTGTTCTTTGGTAGGTGCTGACGCTTGCTGCTTGGCGGCTGACGCTTGTGGCTCGGCGGCTGGCGCCGGGGGGGAGGAAATGAGTAAAGCCAGGCCCATCAGTGCTGTCGATATGGCGATCTTTTTGCTTGTCCTCAACGACATGATTATTCCCCTGTGTTCAGCGGCTCCGTTCCAGATGGCTGGCCTTTGGCGTCGAGGGTGATCTTCTCGACCTTGGCTTCAGCCCGCTTCAAAGGTCATCGCAATGCTTGCGCAGCGCTTCGCCTCGTTCATAAATGGTGATCGAGCGCTCCAGCTCTACATCGCCTTGTTCGAGGCGCGAAACAATCTCTTCGAGTTCGCTCAAGGACTGTTCAAAGCTCATTGCTTTAAGGTCGGGCGCATTGGCGTCATTCGTCATGAAGGCATTTTCCATCTTGCTGTTTCGTTCCCGAGGCCACCTGTCGGGCAGGCCCCTATATATAGAGTATGATTATAACCCTGCATCAAGCAGGACATCAACATGAGTAGCGACACAATCGCCAAGAGCGCGTAAATCATATCCCCCTTCGAGCAGCGATACAATACGGCCATCGCAGTGATGGTCGGAAAATTCGGCCAGCTTAAGGGTCAACCAGCGAAAATCGTCCGTCGTGAGGCGCAGGCCAGCTAGCGGATCATCTATATGGGCATCAAAGCCAGCCGATATAACCACCAGATCCGGCGAAAAATTGTGCAGCGCCGGCAGCAGGCGGTCGTTAAAGGCTTCCTTGATTTTGGAGCCGTCCGCGCCAGATTGCAGGGGGGTGTTGACAATATTACCAGCTCCCGTCTCGCTGACCGCGCCAGAACCTGGATAAAGTGGCATTTGGTGGGTGGAGCCATAAAACATATCGGGCTGATCCCAGAAAATATCCTGGGTACCGTTGCCATGATGAACGTCGAAATCGATCACGGCCAGGCGTTCCGCTCCATGCTGCTGGCGGGCATGCAGGGCGGCGATGGCGGCATTGTTGAACAAGCAGAACCCCATGGCCTGATGCTTTGTGGCATGATGCCCGGGAGGGCGCACCGCACAAAAGGCGTTTGCAACCTCGCCGCTCATCACCGCATCGACGGCCCGGATGGCACCACCGGCCGCTTTCAAGGCTGCTTCATAGCTGTGGGGACAAAGCGTTGTATCGCCATCAACCCTGAAATAGCCCGATTCTGGGGTAAGATCGCGGATCTCGTCGATATAATCCCCGCCATGGGCAAGGGCGATATGATGTTTGAGCGCTGTGGGGCAGTCTTCTCGTTGCAAAGGGGAAAATTGCTCTGATTGCAGCGCTTGTTCAATGGCTTCAAGGCGCGAGGGTGACTCGGGTGAGCCCGGCATTTCGTGGCGGACGCAGATTTGATGAGAGAGCAGCAGCGTGGTCATGTGAATTTCTCATCGGCACGAGGGGGCTGAAAAGTGTCTGTTGATTATGACACGTTCAGATAAATTGAACCAGTTTTGTTTGAGTTGCGACTACCCTTATATATGAACACTGCCTGAACGAAACGAGCAAATGGTATTAAATATGCAATAATGTTGATATTCTGCCACTTGCATATGGTGAAAAACAAAACCATTACATGAAACAATGCAACTAATGGTAGATATTGACTATGCTTAAGCGATTGCATAAATAAGACTAGTTGTCGCAGAGGAAAATAGAGGCGGAACGGGACTATATTTGAGGCAGTAGTACCATAATACGGGAGGTTGCGGGAGTAGTAGTCTAAAATATAATGTTCGAGATGAGGGTTACAAATTACCCTTTTAGGGATGTAAAACGCAAAAAAAGGTTGCATCTCAAACGGAAGCTGTTAGCTTCCGCCGCTAACTCGAACTGATGAGTTTTATGCGTCTTATTTTAGGAGGTAACGGGGTAATGGGTAAAGCTAAAAACAGGCTTTTCAAGAAAGTCAAAGGCAACCTGTATTCGATTAGAGGTAACAAGGGTGCTCGCACCGTATTAATTACGGGCGCATCAGGTGGCCTTGGTGCATCATTTGCAGATGTATTTGCCAAAAATGGTTTTAATGTTGTTCTCACGGCACGTCGCAAAGACAAGCTGAAAGAGCAAGCTGACAAGATCGAAAAGAAATACGGTGTTGCCACTACCTTGATCGCCGTTGATCTTGCAGACCCTGCCGGTCCACAGCATATTTTCGATGAATGCGAAAAAATGGGTATCAAAGTTGACGCCCTGATCAATAATGCTGGTCTGGCTATTCCTGGTTTCTATCAAGAAACCGATTGGAAAACCCACAGTGAATTTTTGCAGCTGATGATCACTGCTCCTTCCCAGCTCTCCTATTTGTTTGAGCCTGGAATGGTCAAGCGCGGCTATGGCCGGATCATCAATGTATCGTCTTTTGTTGGCACCATCACGCCAACTGGCAGCTATACGCTGTATGGCGCTGCCAAATCATATCTGATCAAGTTTTCTCAGGCTCATGCCGAGGAACTCAAGGATACTGGCGTCAAGGTTCTGGCGCTTTGCCCCGGTTTCTTCAAAAGTGAACTTCACGATGAAACCGACGCAAGCCAGATTACCTCGCAACTGCCAGCCAGAATGTTCCTGGACGTTGATAAAGTAGCTGAAGAAGGCTATGACAAGGTTATGAACAGCGACGAAGTCGTTTATGTCAATGGTCGCATTTACCAGCTGATGGGCAATATGGAGCGCTCAAACTTCTCCAAGATCAGAGGGAAAGGGCAGCTGCGGTCATATGCCGACAGAATTCGCACCAACCTCAATTCTGATGGACACGACAAACAGAGTGGCACCAACGGCTAAACAGCCCGATTTGATTATTGAACCTGATGAAGACGGCATGGCGCAAGCTGTGTCGTCTTTGCGTCAGGGGCTGCTTGTGGCGTTTCCAACCGAAACCGTCTATGGCCTGGGCGCCGATGCCCGAAATGATAAAGCCGTCGCCTCGATCTTCGAGGCCAAAGGGCGGCCCTCCCATAATCCTCTCATTATTCACGTCAATGATCTGGCGAGCGCGCAGCTCTATGGGCGCTTCAATCAGCAGGCTTTGATACTTGCCGAGCATTTTTGGCCCGGCCCCCTCACGCTTGTTGTACCGCGTCTTGATGATGTGCCGCTTTCGCCGCTGGTGAGTGCTGGGCTTGCAACCATCGCCTTGCGGGTTCCCGCAAATCGAACGGCCCGAGGCTTGTTGGCGCGCTTTGGGGGACCAATCGCGGCCCCAAGCGCCAACCGTTCGGGGCTTTTGAGCCCTAGTGAACCCGAGCATGTGGAAGAAATGCTGGGGGATCAGGTGTCGCTTATTCTCGATGGCGGACCGTGCGAGCGCGGCATTGAATCGACCATCATTGGTTTTGAGGGAAATACTGCCGTTTTGTTGCGCCAAGGCAGTCTGCCAGTCGAGCAGATAGAGGCCGATAGCGGGCTCAAGCTGAACATGCCCTTGCAGGGTGCTAAAGCTCCGCACAGCCGTGCCATTGTGACGGCCCCCGGGCAGCTTTCTAGCCATTACGCTCCGCGCGCCCAAATACGCTTGAACGCGGCGAGTGCTGAAGAGGGCGAATTAATGCTGGCATTTGGGCCAGATGCGCCAAAAGACCGGCCCGGTGTTAATCTTAGTCCCTCTGGCGACCTTGTAGAAGCTGCCGTTAATCTGTACGCCTATTTGCATCTGCTCGATGATACGGGGGTCGAAACCATCGCGGTGATGCCCATACCTGACAAAGGGATTGGCGTGGCCATTAATGACCGCCTCAACCGTGCCGCCGCGCCCCGTCCGGAAAAATAAGCCGCTGGGCGGCTTGTCTTTGCCAGACGGGCAGCTTATTCAGCTGGAACCAAAGGCTAGCCTTTGGAAAACATATTGAAAATTGGGGTTTGGGGACTAGTCCCCAATGCCATCTGCAAAGATGCCTGCCCGGCGAGGGCAAGCGCCGTTTGGCGCTCAACGGAGGTGAATATGGAACTCAGACAGCAGTTTGCAAAAATCATTGGTGAACAATATGTGCTGACCGGTGATGATATGGCGCCTTACTTGCGCGAATGGCGTGATCGCTATCAGGGCCGCGCGGCTATGGTGCTTCGACCAGCGAACACCGCGCAAATATCGCAGATCATGGCGCTGGCCAATCAAACCAGTACCCCGATTGTGCCGCAAGGAGGCAATACGGGTCTGGTCGGGGGGCAAATACCGTTCGAACAGGGCTGTGAGGTCGTGCTTAGTCTCACGAGGCTTAACCATATACGCTCTGTTGATCCTGTGGGCCATAATATGGTGCTGGAAGCAGGGGTGACATTGGCCGATGCGCAAAAAATCGCCATTGATAATGATCGCCTGTTTCCTTTGTCTCTGGCGGCTGAAGGTTCGTGCCAGATCGGTGGCAACCTTGCCAGCAATGCTGGTGGCGTCAATGTGCTGGCCTATGGCAATATGCGTGAATTGTGCCTTGGCCTTGAAGTGGTGCTGGCGGACGGGCGTATCTGGAACGGCTTGCGGGCTCTTAAAAAAGACAATACGGGCTATGATTTACGCGATTTGTTCATCGGGTCGGAGGGCACGCTGGGGATTATCACGGCGGCGGTGCTGAAACTTTTTCCGCGCCCGCGCGAGCAGGCAAGCGCTTTTGTTGGTGTGAACAGTCTTGAAGATCTGGGCACTCTTTATACGCTGGCCAGCCAATCAGCGGGGGGGCAGTTGACCGCCTTTGAAGTGATGCCGCGCCTTGGTCTTGAATTTGTTGTGCGTCATGCGCCTGGTGCCAGAGATCCTCTTGAGGCGGCTCATAAATGGTATGCCTTGCTGGAAATATCTACTCTGGGCGGGCAGGGTGAGGCCAACGCTTTGATGACCAGCTTGCTCGAACAGGCCTTTGAAAAAAATGTGGTAAGTGATGCTGCATTGCCATCCTCGCTGGAGCAACGAGCCGCAATCTGGGCCTTGCGCGAGCGCATGTCGGAAGCGCAAAAACCTGAAGGGGGCAGCATCAAGCACGATATTTCCGTACCGATCAATGCGATCCCGGACTTTATCAACACTGCCAACAAGGCGGTGAGCGAGCTTGTTGCTGATTGCCGCCCGTGCCCGTTCGGCCATTGGGGAGATGGCAATATCCACTATAATATCTCCCAGCCGGTCGGCATGGACAAGCAGGTATTTCTGGATCAATGGGAGCAGGTCTCAAAGCTGGTGCATGGCATCGTCATGTCATTCAACGGATCAATCTCCGCCGAACATGGTATTGGACGACTGAAACGAGAAATGCTGCGAGATGTCAAGGATCCCGTTGAGCTTGATTTGATGAGATCCATAAAGCAAACCCTTGATCCCAAGGGTATTTTGAACCCTGGGAAGTTGTTATAGTTTGCTTGTTTGGGGGCGACCATTGAGCGGTAAGACGGTTGACGGTAGAAGATGGATCCTCGATAAATTTACGGGGCAGGGCTGTGCAACAACAAGACCATCCGGGCCGTAAACTTTCAAGGATGACGAGGGGGGCGATAGTGACCAATCGTCATCCTTGAAAATATGCGGCCACGGCTTTTTTCGGGGCATTGTCTTCAACCCGTATATTTATCGAGGATCCATCTGAAGCGGTCTTGTAAGAAGCCTGTGAAATGAAACTCTGGCAGCTCACCCCACACACGCAGAAGGAAAATAATCGGATCAGTGGTCGCCAGGCATGCCCGTATTTACAGCCAGCTAACCTGCTGATCCTGGATCACCAGAACGCGATCTTGCGGCGCGTCGAGAAAAGCCACATAATTTTTGGGACATTTTGCAAAATAGCCTTGCAGGACGCGGCTGACACCGGCATGGGCGGCGACAATGGTGTCGCGTTCCAGCTCATGAAACCAGTTGAGGACGCGCTGTGACAACATGGCATAACATTCGCCAGCCGGAATGACATAGCCCCAGGTATCATCAAACCGGTCCATCACCTCTTGGGGGCGGGCCTCGCGTAATTCTTCCCATGTATGGCTGGAAAATTCGCCGTAATTCAACTCTTTCAGGCGGTCATCCATTTGAAAGTCCTCGGCTGGCAGGCCAAGGGATTGACGGATCAGTTTCATGGTCTCACGGGCCCGATTGATGGGGCTGGAAACAAAGTCAAATTCCTGCAAGTCGGCGGCGACACCCAGCAGCTTTTCGGCGTTGCCCACGACTTGAGACTGCCCGAAACTGTTCATGGGGATGTCGGTCTGTCCCTGCAAGCGGCCCATGGCATTCCAGTCAGTCTGTCCGTGTCTTATGAGGTAGAGCGTTGGTTTCATTGTCTTATTCAGTCCAGAGTTCAGGACTGTTTTTTCTCGACACTGATGTCGGGGGCGTCTTCCGCTTTCATGCCAACGACATGATAGCCACTGTCAACATGGTGCACGCAGCCAGTGACGGCGCGCGACAGATCGGACAACAAGTAAAGACCGGCATCGCCAACTTCTTCAATGGAGACGGTGCGCCGCAGGGGAGAGTTATATTCGTTCCATTTCAAAATATAGCGAAAATCTGCAATGCCCGAGGCAGCCAGTGTCTTGATGGGACCAGCAGAGATGGCATTGACGCGAATATTCTGTTTGCCAAGGTCCTCGGCCATATAGCGCACGCTGGCTTCAAGGGCGGCTTTTGCTACCCCCATGACATTGTAATGCGGCATGACCTTTTCGGCACCATAATAGGTCAGGGTCAACATGGACCCACCATCCACCATGAGCTTTTCGGCCCGTTGTGCAACGGCGGTGAATGAATAAACAGAAATCTGCATGGTTTGTGCGAAATTGTCCGCAGAGGTATCTACATAGCGGCCATTCAGCTCATTTTTATCTGAAAAACCAATGGCATGGACGACAAAATCGAGTTTGCCCCATTTTTGTTCGATCTCGGTGAATACCGCATCAAGAGAGGCCTGTGACGAGACATCACATTCGATGACAATATCTGATCCCAATTGCTCGGCGAGTGGACGCACTCTTTTTTCAAGCGGGCCACCTTGATGTGTAAGGGCAATTTGCGCTCCTTCGCGGTGCAATGCCTGCGCGATGCCCCAGGCGATCGACATTTTGTTGGCGACCCCCATGATCAGGCCGCGCTTACCAGCCATCAGATTTCCCGTTGCAGTCATATAGCCCCCATCCCGTTTTGCGAACTTTGTTTGAACAATGACGCATCCTACACCTTTCGGCTCCCGAATCCAGTCAAAGAATATTTCTGAATATGGCGATCGCTCAATGTGGGCAAAAACAGGCTTGACGAGGGGGGATGCACCTGTACACAAGTCATCCTATGATAGAAAAACCTAATAAAATCGGCCTTGTCAGTCTTGGCTGCGCAAAGGCGCTTGTGGACAGTGAACGCATCATTACGCGCTTGCGCTCTGAGGGCTATGAAATTGCTCCCGATTATATCCGTGCTGATCTGGTGATCGTCAATACGTGCGGGTTTTTGGATAGTGCGCGGGCCGAGAGCCTTGATGCGATTGGCGAAGCGATCGAGGAAAATGGCCGGGTGATTGTCACTGGATGCCTGGGGCTGGCCGAGCCGATGATCCGCGAGAAATATCCAGATGTGTTGGCGGTAACGGGGCCGCATCGCTATGAAGAGGTGATCAAGGCTGTGCATAAAGCGCTGCCACCTGTGGCTGACCCCAAACAGATATTGATGCCGCCGGGGGGGCTGAAGCTGACGCCGCGCCATTATGCTTATTTGAAAATTTCTGAAGGCTGTAACCATTCTTGTTCCTTTTGCATCATCCCGCAAATTCGTGGCAAGCTGGTTAGCCGTCCCGTGGGCGAGGTGTTGCGTGAGGCTGAAAAACTGGCCAATGCCGGGGTCAAAGAGCTGTTGATCATCTCGCAGGACACCAGTGCCTATGGCGTTGATCTGAAATATCAATCACAGGACTGGCGGGGGCGCGAGGTGAAAACCCGCCTCACGGAATTTGCCAATGCACTTGGTGATCTGGGCATCTGGATCCGCCTGCATTATGTCTATCCCTATCCCCATGTCGATGAGCTGTTACCGTTGATGCGCGAGGGGCGTATTTTGCCCTATCTTGATGTGCCGTTTCAGCATGCCAGCCCGCGCTTGCTAAAGGCCATGAAGCGTCCCGGCGACAAAGAAAAAATGCTGGAGCGCTTGCATCGGTGGCGCAATGAAGTACCTGATCTTGCCGTGCGTTCGACCTTTATTGTGGGGTTTCCGGGCGAAACGGATGAAGATTTTGAAATGCTGCTGGATTGGTTGCGCGAGGCCAAACTGACGCGCGTTGGCTGCTTCACCTATGAAGATGTGGCCGGAGCCCCCGCCAATGCGCTTGCAGACCAGCTTCCCGAAAAAATCAAGAAGCAGCGCTATGAACGCTTTATGGAGGTGCAGCAAGAGGTCAGTGCGCAGGTGCTGGCGTCGCGCATCGGACAAACTGTTGAGGTGATTGTCGATAGTGCCGACACGCAAGGCGCCATTGCGCGCTCCAGCTGGGACGCGCCAGAGGTAGATGGCAATGTGTTTGTCGATGATGGCGGCGCGCTATCGCCAGGCGATATGGTGCAGGTCACACTCACCGACGCCAATGATTATGATATGTGGGGCAAGCTGGCGAAATAATGCGCTCGCCGCGCGGGCGTCCTGCGCGGACAGCGTTGGGGACTGGTCCCCAAACCCCGATTAGTAATGGGTTCCAAGGGCTGGCCCTTGGTTCCCGCTGAATAAGCTGCCGCGCGGCGAGCGCATTCAAAGCAATGAAGGACAGATCATGATTACTGCTGAGCAATTGCAAGAAGCACGCGAAATTGTTTATGCGGGCATGGGGCCAACGCTGCAAACGCCGTGGCCATTACTGCAAGAGCATTTGGGGGTCGAGGTCTGGGTCAAGCATGAAAACCATACTCCCACGGGGGCTTTTAAAGTGCGGGGCGGTCTTGTTTTGATGGCCAGACGGGCGCGAGCGGGGCTGACCAATGGCATTATCAGCGCCACGCGCGGCAATCACGGACAGAGCCTGCCCTTTGCCGCGCGACAATATAATATCCGCGTGACCATAGTTGTTCCAAAGGGCAATAGCACTGAAAAAAACCAGGCCATGCAAGCGCTTGGTGCGACGCTGGTTGAGCATGGTGAGGATTTTAATGAGGCGTTTGATCATGCGCTGCAACTGTCTAAGGAGCGTCAGCTTGATTTGATCGGCTCCTTTATTCCAGAACTTGTGCACGGCGTTGCGACGTATGGGGCAGAGCTTTTTGAGGCCGCAGGTGAGCTTGATACGGTTTATGTGCCGGTTGGCATGGGATCGGGCATTTGTTCCTTGATTGGCGTGCGCGATTTGATGGGGCTGAAGACGAAAATTGTCGGGGTTGTCTCAACAAATGCCAATGCTTATGCGCTGTCGTTCAGGTCTGGAGCCGCAATCGCTACCAATTCAGCTGATACCTTTGCCGATGGCCTGGCCGTTCGTATTCCGCACCCGCAAGCTCTGGAGGTGATTTTGCAAGGGGCGGAGCGCATCATTGAAGTGTCAGATGAGCAGATTGCCCGGGCGATGCGCCTGTATTTTACGCATACTCACAATATTGCCGAAGGAGCTGGGGCGGCGGCGCTGGCTGGATTGATAAGCGAGCGCGAGAAAATGCAAGGCAAGCGCGCCGGGGTGATATTGACCGGCGGTAATATTGATATGGATCTCTATCAAAAGGTACTGGCCAAGGGTCTTTAGGGATGCCTATGGTCTGGTGCGCTGATCTTCGATGAGCGCGATAGTTTCATCGCGGGTATTTTTGATCTCGAGGCGCAGGTCATGAAATTGCTGTTCGGCGAGTTCAGAGGCCCACATGGTCAGTAGTACCGAGACCGCAAAGAAATAGATGCCAGGTAACACGGTGGCGTCCGCAACCCCTGTTTGCTTGGTGTAAAAGACGATAAGGGCGAGGACAAGCACATCAAGCATGGACCAGCGACCAAGCCAGGACAGAATATATAAGAGCTTTTTACTGGGCAAAATATCGTTTAACCGCCGGAAATATAACACCAGCATATAAGTTAACTTTATCAAGGGAAACAGGGCGCTAAAGATGATTAACACGCCAGAAAGCAACCATTCCTTGTCCTGAAAAAGCACCCAGATAATCGAGATGATGGAATGTTTGTTGGTGAAAAAATACAGCCAGGTGAGCTTGACGACCGGGAGCGTCAGGCCAAGAAGAAGACATAGCGCAGCACCCGCCATCAGCATTTCGAGAAAAATTGAGCGGCGCGTCGCATTCATTTTTAAATCAATCATCCCTTTTCGCAAGTGCCGCCCGTCCGGGGGAAAGAGTTTTCACCCATTGTTAAAATATGGCGTTTTGGACGTGTAATGCAAGTCTATTGCGCGACAGCCAAGTCGTGCTGCTCGAACCAGCCATGGCTTGCAAGAGAATTTCCTGTCATAAACTCGTGAATGGATTTTGGCTGTGTCTGTCTTGAAAAAAACCAAATGAAGTTAAAAAAAAACTCCGGGGGGCTTGAGGGCCGCATCCCGGAGTTGCTTGTTTTTGGGCTGATGTGTTGGAAGATTTAGGCTTGCGCGGTGTTGGTGATGGCAACGCCCTTGTCCTGGAACATCTGCTGTAATTCGCCAGCCTGATACATTTCCTTGACGATGTCCGAGCCGCCAATAAATTCACCCTTGATATAAAGCTGGGGAATAGTGGGCCAATCAGAAAATGTCTTGATGCCGTCGCGGATACCCATATCTTCGAGCACATTGACGTCTTTGAAATCAACGCCGAGATGGTCGAGAATTTGCACGCACAGGCCAGAAAATCCACATTGTGGCATCTGGTGCGAGCCCTTCATGAACAGGACTACATCATTGGTTGTGAGGGTTTTGCCGATCCAGTCATGAATTTCTTGTTCGCTCATGTCATTTCCTTTTTTACTTACCTGTTTTGTGTTGGCCTGTTTTGCGTTTGATTGCTCAAAATTTCAATCCGGAGTGGCCGTTGAAAGCGCCAGTGCATGTAGAACGGTGCCCAGCTTGTCGCCAAATGCCTTATTGACCATCTGGTGCTGCTGTACGCGTGACTTGCCGCGAAACTGTTCAGAGACGACTTTTGCCGACCAGTGATCATTATCACCAGCAGTATCCACCAGTTCGATCTGTGCGTCTGGTATGGCAGCCAATATCAGCTGTTCGATTTCGCTTTGTTCCATGGGCATATAGCGCTCTCTTTCCGGTCTGTGCCTGCTGTTCTTGGCATTTAGCCGTATATTAGGGGTTTGCGATATGAAAATTCAAGGGAAACTTATAATCATTTTAAAAGAGCGCTACAGCAACTCGTCCTTTTGGGCGATGGCAAGTCGGCTCAGCTGGTTGAAATCAAACAGCTTGGTGTCAAGCAGGTGGGAGGGGTGTACATTGCTCAACGCCTTGGCCATGACGCTTTTGCGCCCCGGGCTGGCCTGCTCCCAGCCGGTCAGCATCTCGCGCACCACCCCTCTTTGCAGATTTTTCTGCGAGCCGCACAGATTGCAGGGGATGATGGGAAATTCGAGCGCTTGCGCGAACCGCTCAAGGTCCTTTTCATACGCATATGCCAGAGGCCGCAGGACAATAAGGTCGCCCTCATCATTTTTGAGCTTGGGCGACATGGTTGAGAGCTGGCCGCCATGAAACAGGCTGAGAAAAAAGGTTTCCAGCAGGTCGTCCATATGATGTCCCAACACAATATGAGTGCAATCTGTTTCGCGGGCAATACGGTAAAGATGGCCCCGGCGCAGACGCGAACACAAGGAGCAGGTGGTGGTTCCTTCAGGGATTTTCTCTTTGACAATCGAATAGGTGTCTTTGGTCTCGATGCGGTAGGGAATACCGGTCTGCTCAAGAAAATCTGGCAATATATGTTTGGGAAAACCTGGCTGTCCCTGATCAAGATTGCAGGCCAGCAGCTCAACCGGCAGCAGCCCGCGCCATTTCAGATCCGCCAATAATGCGAGCAGAGCGTAACTGTCTTTGCCGCCCGACAGGCAGACCAGCCATTTGGCGCCAGGTTCCACCATCGAAAAATCACCAAGTGCCTCGCGCATCTGGCGCAACAGACGCTTGCGCAGTTTCTTGAAAGCAACGCTTGAGGGCGCGCCCTGGAACATGGGATGGCAGTTGCCAGTTTGCTCAAAGAGCTGATTGCCCGAATTCATTCATGTAACTCCGCAAAATATCGAGGGAAAGTTCCGCTTCCTTTGGGTGCTGACGGATCAGCTCAAGCTCGGGGCGTGTGCACAGCCGACCATGTTTTCCGCTCACCTGAATGATTATGCTGTGGCGCTGTACTTCAATGGTCAGATATTTGCGCGTTTGGCCATGGGGCAGACCTACAAGCGCGTGCACAAAATGGCAAGCGATCTGACTTTTACACGGGAGGAGAATAAAAAATGGTGGAACTCTAACTGTTCAAATCACTATAAAAATAACGTCATTCCGGCGAAGGCCGCAAGCCAGATGTCCCGCAACCGGTCGTAAGTCAGTTTATTTTACAAACACCGTCAAATCCGGCGAGCTACGAACAAGTCGATGTTCGACTGGTTCCCGGCCTTCGCCGGGATGACGTGAGGGGGCTACTGTTCGGATTGCATTCCTCGCTCGGTCAGCATGATCCAGAAGTAGTCATTATGCCTTAAGCGCCAACCAAGTTTAAAAAGCTGATCTTTATCGTCGGCAGAAATATCAACATATTCCAGTTCTTGAGTTTCTAACAGGCATGTCGTAGTGCTCTTACCGACGATCACCGCATTTGGTTTGTATTTTCGTAGAATTTCCAATCCACCAATCATTCGATCTATTTCGGTAGTCATTAGACATTCGCCCTACACCTTCATGAAACCGGGCAACCAGGCCTCGTGGGTCAAGCGCAGGGTTTCAAGGCGCAAGGGGTCTTCGCCTTTGAGCACGATGCTATCGCCTTTGACCGTGCCGATCATGCCGGTGGGCAGTTGCGAGAATTGGGCGGTCATGGCGATCTTGGCGAGGTTCTCTTTCTTGCAGGTGAGCACGAAGCGGGCCTGATCTTCGCCGAACCACAAGGCATGGGCTGGAAGCTTGTTATCGATGGGGCCAAACTCAATGCCTTTATTGCCAGCCAGCGCCATCTCGGCAACCGTCACCATCAGCCCGCCTCCCGAACAATCATGCACGGCATTGACCAGTTTTTTGCGAATGAGCGTACGCACCAGGGCGCCGACTTTTTTCTCAAGCTCAAGATCGACGGGAGGAGGAGCCCCCTCCAGCATGCCGATGACCACTTCTTGATAGATTGATTGGCCCAGCCACCCGCGCTCTGGGCCGATCAGGATGACCACATCACCTTCCTCCTTGAACGCAATGTCACACAAGAGATCAAGGTCTTCGATGAGGCCAACGCCGCCAATCGCCGGGGTTGGCGGGATGTTTTCATAGACACCATCAATAACCGTTTCATTGTACAGCGACACATTGCCGGATACGACCGGGTAGTTCAGCACTTCACACGCTTCGCCCATGCCCTTGATGGCGGCCACAAACTGCCCCATGATTTCGGGGCGTTCGGGATTGCCAAAATTCAGGCAATCGGTGATCGCCAGGGGACGCGCGCCAACCGCGGACAGATTACGCGCCGTTTCCGCGACCGCCTGCTTGGCGCCTTCATAGGGATCAGCCACGACATAGCGCGGCGTCACATCAGTGGTCACGGCCAGCCCTTTATTGGTGCCATGGATGCGTACCACCCCCGCATCTCCACCAGGACGGCCAACCGTATCCCCCATCACCATGTGGTCATATTGTTCCCAGATCCAGCGCCGTGAACAAAGGTTTGGCGAGGCCATCATCAGCGTCAAGGCACCAAGAATGGAAGGCGGCGCTTTGACGTCTTGCGGCTTGACAGCGGGGGGAGGGGTTGGCTCGGTATACGGGCGCTGATATTCGGGGGCGCTGTCGGCCAGCGAGGCCACGGGAATATCGGCCACCACGTCGCCTTGATGGGTGATGGTCAGATGGTTGGTATCATTGGTCTCGCCGACAATGGCGAAATCCAGCTCCCATTTTTCAAAGATTTTGCGGGCCGCTTCTTCGGAACCTGGCTTCAAGACCATCAACATGCGTTCCTGGCTCTCGGAGAGCAGCATCTCGTAGGCGGTCATGTTTTCTTCGCGTTGCGGGATCATATCGAGATTAAGCGCAAAGCCAACATTGCCTTTGTCGGCCATTTCAACCGAGGAGGAGGTGAGACCAGCAGCGCCCATATCCTGAATGGCAATGATGGTGTCACCGGCCATCAATTCGAGACAGGCTTCGAGCAACAGTTTTTCAGTGAACGGGTCACCAACCTGTACGGTGGGGCGCTTTTCTTCGCTGTCCTCGGCAAATTCAGCAGACGCCATGGTGGCACCGTGAATACCATCGCGGCCCGTCTTGGAGCCGACATAGATGACGGGATTACCCTCGCCATGAGCAGCGCAATAAAAGATCTTGTCGCTCTTGATGAGGCCCACACACATGGCGTTGACGAGAATATTGTTGTTATAGCGGCTGTCGAAATCGGTTTCGCCGCCAATCGTTGGTACGCCCATGCAGTTGCCATAGTCGCCAATGCCGGACACCACGCCAGCAACGAGGTGACGGGTTTTTTTGTGGGCGGGAGAGCCAAAGCGCAACGCATTCATATTGGCGACCGGGCGGGCCCCCATGGTGAAAATATCGCGCATGATACCGCCAACGCCCGTCGCGGCGCCCTGATAGGGTTCGATATAGCTGGGGTGATTATGGCTTTCCATTTTGAAAACGGCTGCATCGCCATCGCCAAGATCGACAATGCCAGCGTTTTCGCCCGGCCCCTGAATGACCTGGGGGCCTTCGGTGGGCAATTGCTTGAGCCAGAACCTTGAAGATTTGTAAGAACAATGCTCCGACCACATGACGGAGAAAATGCCCAGTTCGGTATAGCTTGGCTCTCGTCCCAAAATATCCAGTAAATGCGCATATTCCTGCTCGTTAATGCCATGCTCGGCGACAAGCTCGGGAGTGATTTTTATCTTGGTCATATCGGTCTTTCGTCCAGAATTTTCGGTTTTTTCAATTGCTGTATTCAATAATCTCAGCCGGGTCCAATATTCCCATTTGTCATGCCAGCGCAGGCCGGGATCCATAATCCCGATCTATCGAATAGCTTAGGCACTCTCGATTCTTTCTCACCGTCTCACCGTCTCAGCGTATGGGTCCCTGCCTTGGCGGGGATAATACGCGATGCGGGGATGACAATATTTATGCCCTCTCAAGCCTCGTAGCTGTCTTCTTCTTCGTCAAGTTCAAAGGCGGCGAGGCCCTCGATAAGGAAGGTTTTGGCATCTGAAAAGAACTCTTCTTCCTCTTCATAGGCAACGACCTGCGGGAAATATTCGCTCTCGGAGGTGAAGGCGATGGAGCCATTGCCCTGCACATAGACCGTGCCGATATGAAAAGGCGCGGTGGCGTACAGCACCGACACTCTTGGGCCGTCTTCATTGTCGAATTCATAATCGAATTTGAGGCGCTTGCTCTGGATCTCCAGCGACAGCTTATCGGCGAATGCCTTGGTGGCGACTATGATCTGTTCGGGTTCAAGGCGCGCGGCCAGAAATTTGTTCTTTTGGGCGTCTACATCATCATCAAAGCTCATGGTGAAAATCCTTTATCGGCAAGAGGGGGGGTTAATGCAAGGTATAAAGAATGGAGCGGAACAGGGGCAGCCCCTCAACGCCGCCAAGCTCATCGGCAATCATGCGCTCTGGATGGGGCATCATGCCAAGAATACGCGTTTTCTCAT
>JAJRRW010000118.1 GCA_024279115.1 Alphaproteobacteria bacterium | reverse complement strand
GCAGGCTTGCGAGCAATTACCTTCTTTGGCGCGGCTTTTTTGGCGACTTTTTTAGGAGCAGCTTTTTTAGCGGCAGGCTTGCGAGCGATTACCTTCTTTGGCGCGGCTTTTTTGGCGACTTTTTTAGGAGCGGCTTTTTTAACAGCAGGCTTGCGAGCAACAGTCTTTTTGGCAACTGATTTCTTTGCTATAGTTTTCTTTACGGCAGCTTTACTGGCGGCGCGTTTAACGATGGCGGATTTTTTGGTAGCGGCTTTAATAGCGCGCTTTGCGATGGTCTTGCTCATGATTTCCCTCATATACAATGTAATAAACTGTGGTAACAAATTGATTCAACAAACTATAAATATCAAAATTGCTACATGACTGATGTGGTGCTGATTATTGCAAGACAGTTAGATCCGACCTGGAAAGAGGTTCTAATATTGTGCTCGCCCTACTCGTGCTCCGTTCCGATAAAAACAATATTGTCCTAATACAGTTAATTCAAAGTAAAAAAGCGTATAAAAAACAAAAGGATGCGAATATTAACTTATGGAGCGTGTTTATTCATGGGTGTTAATGGGTTTGGTAATAAGTATTACTGGAATATTTATAAAAACACCGTATTTTCGCAATATCATTATATAAAACAGAGTTTTAGGTGAAAACGGAGCGGATCACACAGGCGGGAAAAACGAATCACTTGCCTGACAAGTCCTGAAGGCGGCGGACTGCGAGCCTTTGTTTAAAGTCCGCGCAAAGATGATACGCCAATCCGACGCTTACAAGTCGCAAGGGTTGAGCGGGGATTTTTGCTGATAAAACGCGTCATGCGCGTGCGGGCCGGGATCCATAAGCACGGGTTTTGTCATTATGGTTGAGGGTGTGAGTGCGAGCTGATCCTGAGGTAACGCATCCTCGCCAATGCGAGAGGGCGCGGAGTAGGAGCCAGGCGTGCGCTGGGGGAGGCTATGGGCCTATCGGACAGGCCAGGCGTTTGATGGTCTGCCATCGGCACCGGGGTTTGCGGCTCCAGGCTGACAGCTAGATCGGCAACAACCCTTACTTGCTGGATAGGTTTCGTGCTTTTTTGATAGCGGGAAGCAATTGGTCGGTAATGATTTGATCATTGATCGGGCCGGTGATTTTATGACGAATAAAGCCTTTACCATCGATGACAAAAGTTTCGGGGACGCCGTAAACACCAAAATCAATCCCCACACGCCCACGGCGGTCCATGCCAACACCGGCATAGGGATTGCCAAAGCGGGCGAGGAATTTGCGTCCGGCCGAGGCCGTGTCTTTATAGTTGAGGCCATAGATAGGAGCGCCAGAGCGTTCTGCCAGCCGTTTTAGATATTTGTGCTCGGCACGACAAGCGATACACCAGCTAGCCCAGATATTGATAACACTGACTTCTCCTTTGCTAAGGGTGTCAGAAGAAAACGCTGCCACGGGCTTGCCGCTGGCATCATTGAGCCCGTCCATTTTCTCCAGCGTGAAATCAATTTTTTTACCGATCAGCACTGAGGGAATAAAATTGGGTCCATTGGGATTGAATTTAAGACCCCAGATAAACAGTGCTGCGAGCAGACAAAGAAAAATCAGAGGCAAAAAAGCCATAAATTTCGACTTTTCGCCGCGCTGGGATGGGTCCGCATCAATAGAGGTATCTTTGTCTTTCATGAGTATTGGTTCCATAAATTCAAACTGGCGTGAGCGGCGGCGCTCTGGAAATGTCAGTCGCGACAGAGCTTAATTTTTGCCGTCCTGGGCTTTTAGCTCGTCAAGTAGCTGATTTTGTTTGCGCTCATCGCGGAAAATCCACAAAGTCAGCGCGGTGATAAAAAAACCGACGACCACATAGCAGGCATATATAAAGTCAGCATGTTTCCAGGCTTCCAGATCGCTCATCATATCATCTTCCTTATATATATAATGGTTCGTAGGCCTTTTGGCTATCGGTTGGCCCGTTCGACACGGCGCATCTGCATGGCTTCCACCTTGCGGCGCAATATTTCGGCGCGCATGGCTTTGAGATGCAGGACAATAAACAACAGTGTAAAACCAAGCCACATGACCAGTAGCGGGGTCAATATGTCCGAATGAATGGTAATGCCAGATGGCTTGATACTGGCGGGCTGATGCAAGGAGTTCCACCAAACGACCGAAAACTTGATGATCGGCAGGTTGATGGCCCCGACAATGCCCAAGATAGCGGCAGCTCGTCCAGCCCGGGAATGATCTTCAATCGCTTCCCAAATGGCCATCAGGCCAAGATACAGGAACAATAATATCAGCATGGAGGTCAGACGGGCATCCCAGACCCAGTAAGTCCCCCACATGGGCTTGCCCCACAAAGCCCCTGTGACCAGTGCCAGAAAGGTAAACACGGCGCCAATAGGCAAAGCGGCCTTGGCAGCAACATCGGCGAGTGGGTGACGCCAGATCAACGAGCCAATAGAGGCAGTGGCAATCAGCGCATAGATCATCATCCCCAGGGAGGCCATGGGCACATGAATGAACATGATTTTGACCGTGTGGCCTTGCTGATAGTCAAAGGGCGCCTTGAACCAGGCAAGATAGAAGCCATAGACAAGCACAATCGCAGTGGCAGCAATCAGCCACGGCAGGATTTTTTGCGAAAAGCGCATAAATCTGGTGGGATTGGCTAGATATTCGATCAGCGCGTTAAGCTTGCTCAAGAGTCCGGTGGCAGTCTGTGTGTTTTCCATATGGGTTATCTAGGTTATTTTATGTGCCTTTGCAAATGCAGGGCAATGTTTCAAGGATCATTGATCCGCAGGGTTGAACGATGGTGTCAATATGGTGCGCCAATGTGACGAGATCGTGGGGCGCCGTGGACACACTATGGTGATCAGGCATTGCGTCCCGCGATCAGCCAGTAGAACAGGCCGCCAGCAAATCCGGCGGTGGCAAACATGGTCAAGGCCTGCAGATTAAAGCCGGTATCGCCGGTGCTGGCCAAAAGGGGCAATGCGGCTACCGACAGGCCGCCAGTGACAAGGTAATAAAGCGCGTTGCGAACCTGTATGACCTCGGCGACAATAACGCCAAGCAGGGCGGGTAATATGGTCAGGACCGGCGTCACCACCATCAAAAACGACGCGCCGCCAAACAAAAGGGACAGCAAATTGACAATATAGCCCATATTGTCGCCTGGCTGGTAGTCACCGCGCAATTCCTCGCCCATGCTATAAGAGCCCAGCACCAGCAAAATAATCAAGGCCAGTGCGACAGCCAGGCCAAACGCAATGATCACCCAGATGGTGCGCCCGAGCAGGCCGGCTATGGTACGTTTTTGTTCGATCATCATAAGCGTCCGCAATTTAGAAGTTTGAAAATACCTGTGTTCTTTTACGCTTGCGACCCAACCACAGCAAAATCACCCCAAACAGTGCAAACAGCGCCCAGCTAGGCCATAATAGCAAGGCTGTGATGAAGGGGTCCCACATGAAGGGGTGAATTTGAGTTTCCACGGATTTTTGGGCCGCCTCAATACTCGCCTTGTGAAATTCATACCATTGCTGACCAAGGGAGGTAATGACCATCTTGTTGATGGCCAGCGATTTGGTGGCATCAATAACCAGCGTAATAACCGCAGCCAGCAAAAACCAGACACCTATAATACGGATTATTATCACGCAGATCCCCCTCCTGAATGTGGCCCCGACATCAAAAGGATGGCAAGGGCGCTCATTGTTTGCGTCAGCTTAAAGTAGTAGTTTGGCTTTTTGCGCGAATTATGAAATATCCGAGCAAAAGCATGTATATTTTTGTTGGCACAATTTGTACTGATAATCAATCATCCAGGATTACCTGCGACGACAAGACCATCAAGGCTTTGCCATTTGAGATTCTGGCGCACAGCTCAGCGCGTGAGGCTGGTAGCCTTTGGTCCTTGCATGAACAACGGGTTGATGCCAACAAGCTTGCGTCTCTGATCTGGTTATGTTACGGCCTGCCGGTGGACTTGTTGCCCTTCATACCCTTGAAGCGGTCAGGCAATCAGGAGAGGTGGCCGAGTGGTCGAAGGCGCACGCCTGGAAAGTGTGTAGGCGGGTAACCGTCTCGAGGGTTCGAATCCCTCTCTCTCCGCCACACGTCCATCCACGATGATCCTGCAATAGCCGGTAAGTCCCATGAAATAGCGGGTTACTATTGATCTGTGGTCCGATTAGGTTTACTGTTATCCGGTAGAAACCGGGGGCTCAAAGGGGCCTATTTGCGGGGCCTCAGGACTTGGTAGATGTGATAGGCCCCCAAATTGACTATTTGGGATTGGATCAACGGCACTTTCTGACACAGCGATCAAAAATCTAAAACCTCGCACCAAGGCTTATAAAAAGGCTGATGAGCGAGGACTTTATCTTCTGGTTACCCCGAATGGCTCAAAACTGTGGAAATTTAAATACCGCTATGAGGGCAAGGAAAAAAGCTTTCCTTTGGGGCTTTTCTCGATGTTTCCCTGAAGAAAGCGCGAGACAAGCGCAAGGCCGCGAGAGAGGTGCTTGCCGACGGCATTGATCCCTCTGATCATCACAAGGCAATGCTGGCATCGCAGTCCGACAGAGCAGCCAACAGTTTTGAGGTTGTCGGTCGTGAATGGTTTGACCGATTTTCACCGCCTTGGTCGAAAGGTCACCTTGATCGCGTAAAACGCCAGCTTGAAAAAGACCTCTATCCGTGGATCGGTGGGCTGGCGATAAGCGATATTGATGCTCCAGAATTATTGAGCTGCCTGCGCCGGCTTGAGAAGCGCGGAGCAATCATATCCGCACATCGCACAAGGGGTGTAGCCGGACAGGTTTTTCGTTATGCCATTGCAACGGGTAGGGCGGTCCGCGATCCATCACAAGACTTGCGTGGCGCACTGGCCCCGGCAAACAGCACAAATTTCGCTGCGATCACTGAACCCAAGCAGGTGGGTGAACTGCTTCGGGCCATTGATAGCTTTGAGGGATTTTTCCCAATTCAATGTGCTCTTAAATTTGCTCCTCTGGTGTTTGCACGGCCCGGTGACTTGCGAAATGCTGTCTGGAAGGACATTGATTTGGAAAAAGCCGAATGGCGCTATTTTGTAACAACGGTCCAAGTCAAACACATCGTGCCGCTATCAAAGCAGGCCGTCGCTATTCTTGAGGATCTCTACCCTCTGACCGGCAACCATTCCTATCTATTCCCCAGCATCCGCACATGGAAGCGTCCCATGTCGGAAAACACCATCAATGCTTCGCTGCGCCGCATCGGTATCCAGCATGATCAATCCTGCACAGATACCAGCCGCCTTTTTTATCTTGCCCGGCACGCACCTGGGGCATCATTTGAATCGCATATAGTTGAGGGAGTTGAATGTGATATTCATTCGTTGGCAAGCGCTCAGTTAATC
>JAJRRW010000117.1 GCA_024279115.1 Alphaproteobacteria bacterium | reverse complement strand
GAATGAGCGAATGAGCGAAGATATTCTGAAAAATCTGGCCGCCACCATCAAGGCGCGGCGTCAAGCTTCGAGCGATACGTCCTATACGCGCAAACTGCTGGATGCCGGCCCCGAAAAATGCGCCAAAAAACTCGGTGAAGAAGCCACGGAAACCATCATCGCTGCCCTCGTGCAAACGGATGATGATCTCAAAAACGAGGCCGCTGATCTGTTATATCACCTGCTGGTATTGCTTGAATCGCGCATGGTTGATTTTGACGATGTGTTACAAAAGCTCAAGCAACGAGAAGGCGCGTCCGGACTGGAAGAAAAAGCCGCGCGCCCGTAAAGCACTATCAAACGAAGTTGGTGGTATGAACAAACCCGACAACAAACAACAAGAACCAAAAATGGCGGCCGCTTCCCCACAGCCCGAGCACTCTGCCTATCGCTCCTTTGCCCGTAAAGAATGGGCGGCGCTGCGGGCCGAAACGCCCATGACCCTGACCATTCCTGATGTCAAAAAACTGACGGGTATTCTTGAACCTGTCTCCATGTGCGAAGTCGAAGAGGTTTATCTGCCGCTCACACGCCTGCTCAATCTGTATGCCCTGGCGGCAGAAACACTGCACCGCGAAACCAATCTGTTTTTGGGCAAAAGCGAGCCAAGATCTCCGTTTATCATTGGCATGGCCGGTTCTGTGGCGGTTGGCAAGAGCACCATGGCGCGGATCTTGCGCGCTCTATTGGCCAAATGGGATGTGCATGCCAATGTCGCTTTGGTACCAACAGACGGGTTTTTGTGGCCCAATGCCGAACTCGAGCGCCGAGACCTGATGGCCCGCAAGGGCTTTCCTGAAAGTTATGATGCGCGCCGTCTTGTGCGCTTTCTGGCCGACATCAAATCGGGTAAAAGCAATGTCGAAGCCCCGGTCTATTCCCATTTCACCTATGATATCGTGCCCGGGAAAACCGTCACCGTCAGCCGCCCCGATATTTTGATAATAGAAGGGCTGAACGTGCTGCAACCAGCCCGCCAGCCCGATAAATGCAAACTGCCTGATCGCGATCCCGCCACTGAGCTTTCCGCTCTTGATCATTTACCCTATGTTTCTGATTTTTTTGATTTTTCGATCTATCTGGATGCCCGTCAGGAACAGATCGAGCGTTGGTATATCGAGCGTTTCATGATGCTGCGACAAACGGCATTTCAAGACCCAGCCAACTATTTTCATCGCTATTCCAAACTCAACCATGACGACGCCACGCAAAAAGCCCGCGATCTCTGGCAAACCATCAATCTTGTCAATCTGCGGGAAAATATTGCATGTACCCGCCAACGGGCCGACCTGATTTTGCACAAGGCCGATGATCATGCCATTGAGCAAATTTTGTTACGCAAGCAATAAATGCAGCACATGGAAGACCGCTTGTCGTTGAAAATTTTTTCCTGACAGGAGGATTTGGCCTTTTTTCCAGTGACGTGCGCGCCTATACTGTCTGCAAATCATGATCAGGTAGGGAGTCACTTCATGAAAACAACGCTTAATATTGTCGGCATACTGGTCGTCTTGCTTCTCGTTGTCATTGGGGTGGGACTTCTCGCCCTGCCGCAAATAATGTCGACCGATATGGCCCGCAACAAAATCACCCAGGTGATTGAGCAAAGGACCGGCCGCAAGCTGATCATTACCGGTGACACAAGCTTCAAATTCTATCCTGACATCGGTGTCTCGCTGAACGATATTTCCCTGTCAAATCCTCCCCGCATGAAAGGCGCGCCGCTGGTCAAAATGGCCTCGCTTAGCGCCAGTTTTAAACTGATACCCTTGTTCAAGGGGCAGGTGGAAGTGGCCGATATTACCCTGATCAAACCGCATTTTATCCTGCTGGTCGATAAAAAGGGCAATCGTAACTGGGACTTCAACATGGCGGCAAGCGACACCCCAAACGATGACACCAAAACCGACACGTCCCCCGACAACAGCGTCACTCTGGGGTCCGTGACCATCAAAAACGGCTTCGTGCACTATCTAAACGCCAAAGACAATATTGATGAAAAATTCGAGGCGATCAATATCACTCTCGCTCACAAACTTCCCAGCCGTTCCATCAGCACCAAAGGCAATTTGCGCTGGCACAACGAAATCCTCAATATCAGCGCCAAGATCAACGCCCCGGACAAACTGTTCGCCGATCAACCCTCAAAGGTTGTCGTTAAACTCTCCTCTCGCTTCACCAATAGCGAGTATGAGGGCATGATGACCCTGGGGGACCAACCCTCCCTTGACGGGTCGCTCATCTCCCGCACCAGTTCAGTGCGGGGCCTGGCTAAATTTCTTGGCCATGAATTGCCGGCCGGCAGCGGCTATGGCAATCTGAAACTAAAAACCGTGCTCAAGGCCGACGCCGAGCAGGTGCAATTTGCCACCAGTCAGTTCCTGTTTGACAATATGGATATTACGGCCAGTGGCACCCTTGATCTAAAGCGCCAGAAACCATCGATTGTCGCCAATATGGAGATCGACAGGCTGGACCTCAATCCCTATCTTGATGATCAGGCAAACGCAGCCAACGGCAGCGACGCCAATATAGATCTATCGGGCCTCAAGGCAATTGATGCGACGATCAAGTTAAAAACCAGCGAGATCCTTTATCAAAAAGGGCGGTTTGGAGCGGGTCAAATTGATGTCACTCTGCTTAATGGCCGGGCCGAATTCACCATTCGCACCCTGTCATTATATCGCGGCTCCGCAACTGGAAATCTGGTGCTGGATGGCAGCCGCCCAACCCCGCAGATCAGCGGCAAGCTGGCGCTCAATAATGTGCTTGCCGGTGCTATTTTGAGAGATTTTGCAGGTTTCGACAAGCTGTCTGGCAAAGGCTCGCTAAGCGGAGACTTCGACACCAAGGGCGATAATGCTCTTGATCTCAAAAAGTCCCTGAAGGGCAATTTGAAGCTTAATCTGGCCAAGGGCCGCATTGATGGCTTTAATCTGGCCAAAAAAGTCGAAGAATATACCGGCAATACCGTGCCTGGCAGCGGTACGGGACGCGATGGCAAAGAGCGCACCGCCTATGATAAAATGTCTGCCACGCTGAAAATCAACAAGGGCATTGCCCGCACCACGGATTTTCTGGTCACCGGCGCTTTTTTCAAGGTACGGGCAAGAGGACGGATTAATCTGGTCAATGAAACGCTTAATCTGCGCGTCGCCCCAAAGCTGTTTAGCGGCGATTGGAGCTTTGCACCGCCTTTGAAAGTGTCAGGGCCGTGGGCCAATCCCAAGCCCGGATTTGATGCCGTGGCCTATTGGGGCGGCAGTAGATCCGTCGTTCGATCCCTGCAGGGCTTGGCGCGCGGCGACAGCCTGGCCAATACTGTCTTGCTGAAAAAACGCGGGCTGAAAAACGACACAGAAATCGAAGCCTATCTGGAAGGGAAAAAAATCGATACCAGTGGCGACAAACCAGCACCAGCACCAGAAAACCAGCATGGTGACGCCGCAGGCACAGGAGAACCTGGCGCTCCTGCTGATGGTCTGCTCGGTGGAAATCAAAATGGCGTCGGGAATTTACTGAATAATCTGCTGCCATAAATTCTATGACTTGAGGGGCCCTCGCCGGGCGGCGTCCTGTGCAGACAGCACCAGGGACTGGTCCCTGGACCCTATTACCGGGTTAGCTGTTATTTGGATAATAATATGCTGTGTGAAACACTCTCACCCAAAATGGGGTTTGGGGACCAGTCCCCAATGCCGTCTGCAAAGACATTTAATCTGACTTGAAATCCGACGCGCTCAACAGCGCCGTGAACGGTACGCCAGCGCCATGGAAGGTTTCCATGGCCCCTTCTTCGCGATCAACAATAGTAAGGACGCACGCCACTGTTGCACCTTGCGCCCGCACAGCTTCTACCGCTTGCAAGGACGAGCCTCCCGTTGTTGTCACGTCTTCGACGATGACCACGGTTTTGCCCTCCAGGGTTTCCTCGTCGGTGAGACCCTCAATGAGTTTCTGGGTGCCGTGTTGCTTGGTTTTCTTGCGGATGAAAAACGCGCTAACCGGGTTCTCGCGCTCATAGCTGATGGCGGTGACACTGGAGGCGATGGGCACCGCGCCCATTTCCAGCCCGCCGACATAATCAACTCCCATGCCTTCGATGGCATCAAGGATCAGCTCCGAAATCAGCCACGCTCCTTCCGGGTCCATCATGGTTGGCTTCATATTGAAATAAAAATTTGAGGAGCGCCCGGACGCCAGCTTCATTTCCTTGCCCACCGAAAACGAGCGTCTCTTGATAATATCAATCAACTGGCCTCTTACATTTTTCGTCATGGCTGCGATTCCTTGCTATTTTCTGCCGCTATAGGTCGATGTTCTTGTAAAACACGGTGCGTTCAAAATACGAATACACTCCCTACAAATGCGCCGCCTACAAAGATTTGGCGATTTCCTCGGTCATTTTCTTGGCGTCGCCAAGGATCATCATGGTGTTATCACGATAAAACAGCGGGTTTTCAATCCCCGCATAGCCACTGGCCAGCGAGCGCTTGTTGAACATGACGGTGCCAGCTTTCCAGACCTGCAGCACAGGCATGCCATAGATCGGCGAACTGGGATCGTCTTCGGCAGATGGATTGGTGACGTCATTGGCGCCGATCACATAGACCACATCGGCCTGCGCAAATTCGCTATTGATGTCTTCGAGTTCAAACACTTCATCATAGGGCACATTGGCCTCGGCCAGCAGCACATTCATGTGCCCCGGCATGCGGCCCGCAACGGGATGAATGGCATATTTGACCGAGACACCCTCTTCTTTTAGTTTGTCACCCATTTCGCGCAAGGCGTGCTGGGCCTGCGCCACCGCCATGCCATATCCCGGCACGATGATTACGGAGCCAGCATTTTTCATGATGAAAGCTGCGTCTTCCGAGGAGCCACGTTTGACCGGGCGTTCTTGCCCATCATCCGATCCAGCCGCCGCATCTTCGCCGCCAAAGCCACCCAAAATCACCGAGATGAACGAGCGGTTCATGCCTTTACACATGATATAGGAAAGAATGGCACCCGATGCCCCCACCAGCGCGCCAGTGATAATCAAAGCCGTGTTGCCAAGCGTGAAACCGATCCCCGCTGCGGCCCATCCTGAATAGGAATTGAGCATCGACACCACCACCGGCATATCGGCACCGCCAATGGGGATGATGATCAAGAAACCAAGTACAAAGGCGGCAAACACAATCGCCCAGAACCAGGTATGCGAACTCGAGCCCATGAACCAGAAGATCGCCAGAGCGATAAAGACGGCCAGAGCGATATTGATCAAATGGCGGCCAGGTAGCATGATCGGCGCGCCGGACATGCGTCCATCAAGCTTCAAAAAGGCGATGATCGAACCCGTAAAAGTGATGGCACCAATAGCGGCTCCCAGCGACATTTCGAACAGGCTGACGGGATCAATATTACCCTTTGTGCCCAAACCAAATGCCGTTGGCGCGTTCAAGGCGGCCGCCGCCACAAAAACCGCAGCGAGGCCGACCAGAGAATGAAAAGCCGCCACAAGTTGCGGCATGGCCGTCATGGGGATCTTGTTGGCGATATAGGCACCAATGCCGCCGCCAATGGCCAGGCCGGCAAAAATCAACAAATAGCTGGAGCCACCCGCCGGGATCAAGGACAGCGTGGTCAAAATGGCGATGGCCATGCCAATCATGCCAAAGCGATTGCCCTGGCGCGAGGTTTCAGGAGAGGCCAGACCGCGCAGAGCCATGATAAACAGCACGCCAGAGACCAGATAAAGAACGGCAACAAGGTTCGCAGACATCTAACGGTCCTTTTTCTTGTACATGGCAAGCATGCGCTGGGTGACCAGAAAGCCTCCGAAAATATTGATAGCCGCCATGACAAGCGCCCCGAAACCAACAGGCCGGCACTGCCAGAGTCCTCAAGCGCTCCCACACCAACGGCCAGCAAGGCCCCCACCACAATCACCGACGAAATGGCATTGGTCACCGCCATCAAGGGCGTGTGAAGGGCCGGCGTGACGCTCCAGACCACATAATAGCCAACGAAAACCGCCATCACAAAAATCGAAAGCAGATAGACAAAGGGGCTAATCTCTCCCGCCACACCGCCAGCCGCGAGGGCTGGCACCATGCCAAACAAAGTGGCAACCAGTAGCAGGCCAGACAGTTTCATCATGGTCGCAAGTGTTTTCATCACTTTCCTCCTCCCTCGTTCAAAAGTCGCTCGTGAACAATCTTGCCCTCAAAGCAAATCAGTGTGCCGATCACCAGCTCATCTTCCCAGTCGATCGCCAGTTCTTTGGTGTCTGCATCCATAAAGGGGGACAAGAAAGCCAGCAGGTTGCGCGCATAAAGAGATGAAGAGTTGGCCGATAGTTCACCGGCAAGATTAAGCTCCCCCATGATCGTTACGCCTGCATGTTCGATTATTTTTCCAGGTTGGGTCAGCTCGCAATTGCCGCCACGTTCGGCCGCCAGGTCAACAATCACGGCGCCAGATGGCATGCTTTCAACCATGTCTGCGCTGATCAATCTGGGGGCCGGACGCCCGGGGATCAAAGCCGTGGTGATGACCATATCCTGCCTGCTCATATGTTTGGCAACCAGTTCGGCCTGTTTTTTCTTGTAGTCGTCCGACATTTCCTTGGCATAACCGGCAGAGGTTTCGGCCTGTTTGAATTCGTCATCCTCAACGGCAATAAATTTGGCGGCCAGACTTTCGACCTGCTCTTTGGCGGCGGGGCGCACATCTGTCGCCGTGACAATGGCCCCAAGGCGGCGGGCCGTGGCAATGGCCTGCAATCCGGCCACCCCTGCTCCCATCACGAACACGCGGGCCGGTGGCACGGTCCCCGCAGCGGTCATCATCATCGGCATGGCACGGTTAAACTGTGCGGCGGCATCGATCACCGCCTTATAGCCCGCCAGATTTGATTGAGAGGACAATACGTCCATGCTTTGCGCTCTGGTGATCCGCGGCATGAACTCCATGGCAAAGGCCGATATGCCAGCGCTCGCCAACTCGTTCATCTTGTCCAGATCATCGGTGGGGTTGAGGGTCGCGGCCAGCGCTGCGCCTTTTTTGATAGATTTGATCAGATCGCTACTGGGGCAATTGACAGCCAGGACCACATCCGCCTTGGCCAGTTCCTCGCTGATATTGGAGGTAATCCGGGCCCCCGCCTCCTGATAGGCCTCATCGGACATATCCGAGCGCTTGCCCGCGCCTTTTTCGATGACAACATCACAGCCTTTGGCGATGAATTTCTTGGCCGATTCAGGCGACAACGCGACGCGTTTCTCCTCCTTGCTTTCGCCAGGTACAGCAATCACGATCATGTCCAGCTCCAGTTACCGCACAGCTCGCCCCAAAAGGATGTATCATGTGCGATCAGCTCAATTAATTGAAGAGGGTTCCAGGCAGGTTTTTATAACCCGCCTGCCCGCGTTTTTTTATATCAAAAACAGCCCCGGTGTAAAGAGATGATCTCAAAGACATCTTCATTTTAGTCGTGACAAATCAATTGATTATACAAGAAACGCCGCCATCAGTGCCAAAATGACAAGAATGATGACCGAGCTATATATGGAGACTTTGATAAATCCGGCATAGGTCTTTTCGTGCTCAGGGTAATCCATTTCGGGGCCGCCATCACTGGTATCAACTGACATTTTTTCTATCCTTCCCTAAATTTTTCGGCCAAAATCATGGGACCGAAATTTTCTGGTATTATTGTATTTTATCTCTTATTTCGTCGCACTATAGCCTTGTCTGGTGTTTTTTCAATAGAAAGCGCACCTAACAAAATGAAAGTTCATTTGATCCTCGATGGATCGCTGCTTAAATCAAGGAATTCGCCGTGAAACAAACGCCCTTGTTCATGACAATACTGCTCGCAGGTGTGTTGGTGAGTACCCTCGCCCAAGCGCCAGCTACCAAGGCGCAAGCCCAGAGCCAGAGCCAAACCGATCAAAAGCACCCCTCCGTGATTGCGGCCCTGACCTGTATTGATCAAATCGCCCCGATCATCAAACACCGGCGCAAAAGCGGCCCGGATGTCTCGTGTGATATTCCCGTCGCCCTGTCGGAAACAGATCTGGATGAGCTGTTCAAGGCGGCCCTGCGCTCGGCCAGCATGAACGACAAGATCCGCGGCACCGCCGAAAAATATTCAGCCGGAATTGCCAAAACCGTCGCCAATTTCCGGGCGGCTGACTGCCTCATCAAACTGCGGGTCAAACGATCCACGATCCTGGAAGCGCTGTCACGCGATGAAACAGTGCTGCAATTACCAGATCAGCCAACCACATGTGACGTCACCACCAAGAAGCGCAAAATAACCAAGCTGACCTTTGCCTTTTCTCCCAAGGTCGACATGAAGCAAGGCTGCATCAGCGCTTTTGCGCTCAATATGGGCAAGATCGATGCGGGGTGCCGGATCTGTGTGTTCAACCGCCTGTATATCTCAACAAAACTCGTCAGCCTGTGGGCCAATCGCATGTCGGGAAATGCCAAGACAGTTCTGAATGCGCAATTGGGGGCGCAATGCCGGTCATAATCATCAGGCCAAAAAAATGGCCACCCCTGCTCTCGCAAAGATGGCCATCAAACTATTGGTCGATTAACTCACTGGATGATCGAGTGAGCTTAATTCCTGGGTGAAACCAGCTCTAGGTGAACAGGGTCACGTCGGCTTTTTGCGCGACAGGCAAGAAGCTGGCAGCACCTGCATAAGATACTTCATCAATGAAATCGCTGTGCTCGAACCCAAACACGTCAACAGTCATCTGGCAGGCGATGAATTCGACATCGGCTTCAAGAGACAGCTCACGCAGTTCTTCAATGGTAGCAACGCCTTTGTTTTTGAACGTCTTCTTCATCAAAGCGGTGGCGGTTGTTTCAAAGCCTGGCATAATACTGGGAATGACATTTGGCATCGGCATATTCATTTTCTGCAACCATTCTGGACCCATAGGCATCTTCATGGGCATGGCCGGATTACCAAGCGGGCTGACTTTCAGGTTCATTTTCTTTTGCAGCATCAACAGGCCATAAAAAGTGAAAAAGATTTTCACATCCCAGCCTAGTGCGGCACCGGTAGAGCCAAGAATAAAGGGAGGATAGGCCCAGTCCAGCGTACCTCTGGTGGCAATGATGGCCATGGAAGGCGTGTGAGCGGCTTCCTTCTTTTTCATTTCTTCTTCGAATTTTTTCTCGAACCATTCGTTCAATTTATCGAGTTCAGGGCCTTCGGTTGGCATATCAGCCATGTTCATCTCATCTCTCCTTCAAATACTTGTTGCAGGTCACTCAAATCATGTGTCTCTTGTCGAAAATTCTTAGCAGATTTTCCTGGAGCCCCTCAGGGATATTGCCAAATTTTTATCGTATACGAATAACGAATTCGTAGGTCCCAGCTTCTTCTTTTGATGAAACTAGATCATTTCCGGTCTGATTGCAAAAACTCTCAATATCTTTCGCCGAACCATGATCGGTGGCCCGAACGCGCAAGAGCTCACCACTGGCCAGCTGCCTGACCGCTTTTCTGGTTTTCAAGACCGGGAGGGGGCAACTAAGACCCGAGGCATCCAGTTCAACATAGTCCAGATTATTGTTGGAAACAGACATGGTAAATTCTCCTTTATTGCAACGCTCGAAACGGCTTTTGGCGACCAGCGGGGTGGCAAGTTGCAAAAACAAACCAGTTGGTCTGTATTAGAGGTAATGCATATACGAATGTTTGTCGAGGGTGTATTCCTGAAATTCGCGTGATCTGGCCGCAAATAGTTATGGGGCAAAAAGAACCCAACCCTATGCAATTTTCATAAAATCGGCTCAAACACTTTGCATAGTGGTTCTGTTAGCGAGCAGACGCACAAGCAATCGAACCCGCTTGAAGCGTAACTGCACTGTGCCAGAATAACACTTGAATTAAACACTTCTTAAGATGTTTTATTCTTAATATGTGTAATACACCTAAAACGAATGGCCGGTAATAAAGAGAATAGACATGAAAACTTCTACTGCTTTAACGCTCATAATCGGAGCTGCTAGCGCGATCATCACGACCCTTCCCGCGCAGGCGTTGCAGCTCAAGGAAACCTATAAGGACTGGGCTGTCTATGTGCATGAAAAAGACAGCAGCAAAACCTGTTTTGCGATTTCCAAACCCATGAATATGCTGCCAAAAGGCGTCAATCGGGGAGATGTATTCTTTTACGTATCCTCTTGGCCCGGCGACAAGGTGAACAACGAAATCAGTATCAAAATCGGCTATCCGATGGACGAAGATTCTGCCCCATCGGCCAGCATTGGAGCCAATCAATACAATCTGTTCGCTGAAGGCGACAAAGCGTTTATCGCCGATGAAACCGTTGAGATCAATCTGGTGAAGGCCATGAAAAAAGGCTCCACACTGGTCATCAAA
This sequence comes from Alphaproteobacteria bacterium, assembly GCA_024279115.1. Lineage (GTDB taxonomy): Bacteria > Pseudomonadota > Alphaproteobacteria > Rhizobiales > JAKIUO01 > JAKIUO01. The sequence continues at coordinate 38,049 of JAJRRW010000117.1, read as the reverse complement.
GGTCGCTCCAAGCGCGGCACCGCAACGGAAGACAAATATTCTCTGGCAGGAATTTCTGCCGCCCTTAAGCGGGTTAACGCGGAATGCAAATAAACCATTTGATCGCTTGAACAATTTCAATTGCCCCGCCATGTTAGTCACATTGCGGGGCTTTTTCGTGTGTTATGCTCACAATGTCGTATCAAACAAACAGTAAGGGGTTTTTCGGGGATGCTGCAAAGACTGATAGAGATGATCAATAATCTGGCGGACCCGGAACCAGAAAGCAGCGCTCTGGCGGTAGAAGACTACAAGCTGGCAGCAGCAGCCCTGCTGGTTCATGCCACATTGGTCGATGGCAAAGTCGACGACAATGAAAAATTCAAATTGCGGCAATTGCTTCGTGACCATTTCAATTTACCAGAACAAGAGGTCGATGCATTCATCAAGCTGGCCAAGCGCGAAGAACACGAAGCCGTGGATCTTTATGGCTTCACCCGCCGATTGACCAAGCAACTTGATGCCGAGGGACGCATGGAGATCATCGAAATGCTTTGGGAAATCGCCTTTAGCGATGGCGTCCTGCACGAATATGAAAGCCACCTGATCTGGCGCGTCGCTGAACTTATGCATGTCTCGACCCCCGATCGTATCAGATTGCGTCAACTGGTTGAAGCGCGGCAAGCAAAAACATGACCTCGCGCCCACAAGAACAACGTCGCCCCCTCACCATCATCACCGGGGGATCAGAAGGCATCGGCAAAGCGCTGGCGTTCGAGTTTGCGCAAGGCGGCTTTGATCTGTTGCTGGTGGCGCGCAATCAACAAAACCTGCAAACAGCAGCGCGCGCCATCTCCGCGCAATATGATGTCACGGTCCTGACCCTTGTTGGCGATCTGATTGACCCCGACACCAGCAGCAAAATCACCACCTTCCTCGAACAACAAAATCATTATTGCCAGTTTTTGGTCAATAATGCGGGGTTTGGACTGGCCGGAGACTTTGCCCGGCACGATGAAGCCGCGATCCGCGATCTGGTGGATCTCAATGTGCGCGCCCTGACCGATCTTTCGCGGCAGTTTTTACCAGATATGCTCGAGCGCGGCGCGGGCGGTATTTTGAATGTCGCCTCCATGGGCGGTCTTTTGCCAGGTCCCTATCAAGCCGCTTATTATGCCAGCAAAGCCTATGTGATTTCTCTGACAAAGGCGCTGTCATGGGAACTTTGGGGAACGGGCGTGCGCATAAGTGTCCTTGCCCCTGGTCCGGTCAAAACAAAATTTCACGGGCGCATGGGGGCGCGCTCCGACCTCTATATCCAATCTGGCGCCGGTATCAGCGCGACACGGGCCGCGCGCATGGGCTATAGCGGGTTTATGTGTGGAAAATGCCTCATTATCCCGGGTATATTAAGCCAATTGGGGGCCATTGCTTTGAAAATACTCCCCCATGATCTATTAATGCCGGCAATGGCCTGGTTTTTGAAGGCCCGGATCAAACCCAAAGCAAAAAATGGCGAGCGGTTTTTGGACTAGTTTGTGCGATCAATAACTGCACAAATCAAACAGCAGGCACTGGCTTTAATAAAGTCAGTGGGCAAGCATGGAGATCAAAAACATCTAAAATGTTTAGAACAGTTTCCTCTCTCGATGGAGCGTTAAAGCAGCCTGGATCAACAAAAGGCATCGCCACGCCAGTTCGCACCGATGATCCGGTTTTGCTATTGTTGCATCAAAAAAAATCCTGTGCCGGGGCGGTTGGCGACTGGCTTTTGAGCCATGGTTATCGCCTCGATATCAAACGCCCGACACTTGGCGAGAAACTTCCCCAATCTCTTGAAAAACATGCCGGTCTCATCGTCTTTGGCGGGCCCATGAGCGCCAATGACGACACCCCCGAAATCAAAAGAGAAATTGATTGGCTGACCCTCGCCCTGCAACAAAAGACCCCCTATTTTGGCATTTGCCTCGGGGCACAAATGATGGTTCGCCAACTGGGAGGCGAGGTCAGGCCTCATAAAAACGGCTTGGTTGAAGTCGGCTATCATCCGCTCTCAGCAACAAGTGCCGGCCAACAATTGTGCCCCGATTGGGCGGATAAATATTTCCAATGGCACAAAGGAGGCTTTTCCCTGCCAGAAGGAGCCATCTCTTTGGCCAGCGGCCAACGCTTTGAACATCAGGCTTTCTCCTATGAAAACCATGTTTTTTGTGTGCAATTTCACCCCGAAATAACGCAACCCATCATCGAACGGTGGTCAGCAGAAGCGCAACATATGCTGACAAAAAAAGGCGCTCACATTGCGGAGCGCCTGCTGGCAGATCATCAAAAATATGGAGCGGCCCAGCGAAACTGGTTACACCAGTTCATGAGCCATTGGACATCGACATTCAAGGCGAAATAGCCTTGGCGTGATCTATTTAAAGCTGCTGTTTGAAGTAAAAAGCGGCATCATCGAAAGCTGCAAATTAGTATCATTGCCGCTCACATGCGCTTTATCTGCTTCGAAGATCAAAAAGCCGATCAAGAAGCTTGCGGCAAATACTGCCAGCGAAACTACACGTATATCTTTCATCACTACTACCCCGAAAAACCTCTTATGCGACATTCGCAACAAAACAAGAAATCAACTATACGAGATACTAGCAGTCAAATACTGCCTAAAGCTTAACAACTCCGCCAAGAATGTAAAGCCGCATCTCATATCCAATATGGGCCAAACCACGAAGATTTCAACCCGACACTGCCCAAACATAAGAATATTCGAATGTAAGTCTAGTGCATTTTTGTCGCATAAGTTGTAGTGACACATATTGGTCACATTTTCCCCCGTTTACGATGCTATTTCAAGCTCAACCGACATTTTTGCTTGCGCTTGAGAAACCCAGTTATCACGCGCTATTCGGCCCCGTCCAAGGCGTGGTTTCTTATCGAGTTCACAGCCGATAGCCTCCAATTCACGTGGTGTCAGGCTGGCAAGCTGCTCAAACCGGGTGACCCCTTGCTCATTCAGTATTTTCTCGATCACCCGACCAATGCCTTTGATCTCTTGTAAATCGTCCTTTGCACTGTGGACGAGCGGTGGATAACTCTCCGTACGCTTCTTAATCGCGGGCTGCAAAATGGTCTGTGTCGTGATATTTGCCACCGAATCGGCACCTGGAGCCTCGTCGCGCACCAGCAGCTCGGCCTGCCAAACCCAGCCATCGCGGCCAATGCGGCCAATGGCCCCTTGATTGTTTTTCGACAGTGCCCGTTCAATCGAGCGGATCTCGCGATCACTCATGGTGACAATTTGTGCGAACGTGAAAATCCCGTTTTGATTGAGCAAACGCTCGATCATTGGGCCAATGCCTTTGATGTTTTTAAGATCATCGCGCACCGCATCCACCCTTGAGCGGGCCGGATGCGCCGGCTCTGCAAGAGCGGTTTCAATCACTGGTTGTTGGTCCCCCACATCTTGCAACGTGTTTTCGCCAGCTTTGCGCACACGCCGCACAACATCACCGCCAGCCACAACCAGCAGATAGAACAGATTTTTCGCGCCCCTCAACAGGCCATGGAGTGTCTGTTCCAGTAAACTGCCTGACGAAATATGGTGCCGCCAGAAACGCAGGCTCTTCAGCGTTGATTTTTGCCCCATCCGTTGCATCTGGGCGAGTGGCAGGCGGGATACAAATTCTGGCATCGGCATGTCAGCTGGTACTTGCAGGCCAGCTGGCATTTTCAGGCGCGCCCAAAGGGCGGGGCGCTGATCTACCCGTTCTTGCTCGTCTTGATCTTGCGGAATTGCGTCTGCCACCAGATCAGTGTCGCGGGCACAGGCCATGGGAATGACAAACAAGGTGAGACCGGTTGCCACCACGACGCCAAACATCAAGGAGATGGCCATGCCGTTGAAAATAGGATCGGTAATGATAACGCTGGAGCCAGCGACCAGCGCAAATGCGGTGATCAAAATCGGCCGGGCCCGCGCGACCACGGCGGCCATCACGGCCTCGCGGCGATCCATCCCCTGCTCTATGCTCTTATTGGTAAAATCAACCAGCAATATAGAGTTGCGCACGATGATCCCCGCCAAGGCAATCCAGCCAATCATCGAGGTCGCCGTAAACTCGGCCCCCAGCAACCAGTGACCTGGAATAATGCCAATCAGCGTCAGGGGAATGGGGGCCATGATGATGGCGGGGGGGCGAAAATTTCCAAATTCCCAGACCACCAGCATATAGATCAGCACCATTGCCACCATAAAGGCCGCGCCCATATCGCGGAAGGTTTCATAGGTCACCGTCCACTCGCCGCCCCAGGCGAAACTGGAATTGGCGCTATCAGGAGCGCCGCCCCACAACTCACCCGACAACGTCACCCCATCGGGGGTCTTGTAGTCTGCAAGCAGTTTGCTGACCTCAATCATCCCGTAAACGGGGGCTGCCAGACGGCCCGCCACCTCGCCGGTGACATATTCAACGGCTCGCAAATCCTTGTGAAAAATGGTGGGGTCGGTGGCCTGGCGCTTAAAACGGCCAAGGGCGTTCAGCGGCACCAGCTTGCCGGTTTTGGAAGCGATCGGCAATTGCAGCAACTGGTTCATATTGGTGCGCACGGAAAGAGGCGCTTGCAGAACAATATATTTTGCCTCCAGCTCATGCCCGACTTTTAGATCACCAAGCCGGAAACCGCCCATGGTCATGGACAATTGCTCGGTGATGTCGCGGGCCGAAATCCCGTGCTGACGGGCGCGGCGCCGATCGACTTCAAAGGTCCAGTTGTCGTAAGGCTCATCGAGGTAATTATCGACATCGACAATGGTCTCGGCTTTTTTGAAAAGCGCCGTCATATCACGTGCCACCTGGCGGCGCGTCACCGCATCGGGGCCATAAATCTCGGCCACCATGGTTTGCAGGACGGGGGGTCCTGGCGGCATTTCAACGACTTGAATACTGGCATTGAGTTTCTCGGCCATGGGGGTCAGCAAGGCGCGAACCTCAATAGCGATTTCGTGGCTGGTGCGGGTACGTTTATTTTTATGCAGCAACTGGATCTGAATATCGCCCTGCCAGGGTTTCTGACGCAAATAGGTATGACGTACCAAACCATTAAAATTGAACGGGCTAGCGGTGCCGGTATAGGTCTGGACCGCCGTCACCTCTTTGACGCTCAACACTTTTTGCGTCATTGACATCAAGGCATTGGCGGTGCTTGGCAACGAGCTGCCATCGGGCATATTGACGATCACATTGAACTCGGGCTTGTTATCGAGCGGTAACATTTTCACGGTAACATGCTGGGTGTAGAACATCGCGCAAGCCAAAAAGAAGGCACCCCACATGGTCAGCCGGAAAATACGGGCCTTGCGCGGACTATCAAGCAAAGGCGACAGCAAGCGCCCAAAAATACGCCCAAACCACACGGTCTGCGTGTGTTCACGGGCCTCCATAATACGCAATTTTTCCATATCAGGACGAATACGCATAACCAGCCAGGGCGTGAACAAAAAGGCGGCGAACAAGGAGAACAGCATGGCCACAGACCCAAGCGCTGGAATGGGGGCCATATAGGGCCCCATCATCCCCGAGACAAACCCCATGGGCAACAAGGCAGCAATCACTGTAAAGGTCGCAAGTATGGTCGGATTGCCAACTTCGGCGACCGCATCAATCGTCGTGTCGGTATCAACCTCGCCGTTCATCAGCCATCGTCGATAGATATTTTCCACCACCACAATCGCATCATCAACCAATATACCAATGGAGAAAATCAGCGCGAACAAGGACACGCGGTCAATCGTATAGCCAAGGATAAAGGCCGAAAAAACCGTGATCAAAATAACCACGGGAATAACCAGCGCCACCACAAAAGCGGGCTGCCAGATAAAGCCAAGCGCCATGAAAATCAGCACCACAACGGCGCCAGTGGCGACAAACAGTTTGATGATCAGGCCATCGACTTTTTCGCCGGCACTGGCGCCATAATCGCGGGTCACCGCCACATGCAGATTGTCAGGAATGACCGAACCTTTGAGCTCTTCCACGCGGTTGAGAATATTTTGCGCAACCGTCACACCATGACTGCCCGCTTTTTTGGCAATGGCGATGGTCACGGCTGGAGATCCACCGGTCTGTTCGAGGCCCGCTTGCGCTGCCGCTGGCCCGGTATAATATTCAACCACATTGGCCGCTTCACCTGGACCTTGTGTGAGCCTTGCAATATCACGCAAATAGATCGGGCTGCCCTTGCGCACACCGATGATCAGGTTTTCCAGATCCGCAATGCTTTTCAAGAAACTGCCAGAATAGACTGAAAAACTTGAGCCGCCACTTTCCCCAAAGCCAATATCTTTTTTGACATTGGCGCTTTGTACGGCGTCAGCAATCTGACCCATCGAGATACCATACCCGGCCAGACGCTCGGGATATACCTCAATACGCATCTGCTCGGTACGGCCCCCAACAATAAAACTATTGGCGGTATCAGGGACCTCTTTGAGGCGCTGGCGCACTTCAAGGGCCACCAGACGCAAGCTGGCATCGTCAAGAGATTTTGACCACAGGGTCAAGGTCACGACCGGAACATCATCGGCGCCCTTTGGTTTCACCAAGGGCTTGCCAACGCCGGGGGGCATTTGATCCATATTGGATTGCAACTTGTCATACAGCTTGATTAAAGATGGCTCCATCTGCTCGCCAACTTCAAACTGCACCGTCACCATGCCCTCCCCGCGCTGCGAGGCGGAATAGACATGTTTGACACCGGGGATTTCGCTCATCATACGTTCGAGGGGGTCAATCGCCAGGGAGGCCACCTGTTGCGCCGAGGCGCCAGCATAGGAGACAAAAATATCCACCATGGGGACAGATATTTGCGGGTCTTCCTGGCGGGGCGTAAACATCAAGCCCAAAATGCCCATGAACAGACACGCCACAAACAATAGTGGCGACAATGGCGAATGAATGAAAGCGCGGGCCATTTTACCCGCCACACCCAATTCATGCCCGCCTGTCGGATCATTCTTTTTAGATCCGCCACCCTGATTTTCGAAAGACCCGTGCATACCTTATTGCTCCCTCAAGCATAACAACAAGGCTGATTATTTCGCAAAGCGCCTGAGCGCTGCGTGCGTGTCTGGGTAAAGTGATAAATACGAAAAAAGCAAACGAAATGAACGAAGGGCTCGCAAGCGCTCCGTGTCACCAAAAAGAGTTCAAAACGAACCCGTCTATTGCTTTTAGGAACCCGGCAAATCAGAAACTTCCCTCAAAGTCCCATCGATTTACCAAGTGGCGCGGCCCTCTCCCTCAAGACGGCCAATCCCCTCATAAACACACTCAATTCCTCACACTTTATACGAAAAACTGTGAAAAACCAGACGCAAAAAACAGCCAAAACCTGGAACGCAATACTCGTTTGATAAAATCAGTATGCACGAATATTCATTTACAGTAGTTTAACAGATTGTTTCTGTTGTATTTTTTTGATTTTCACTTAATCACTTGTTCAACTCGGAAAACAAAAGGTTAAGATAGCCCTTCTTATTTCTCATCATTTTCGTCATTTTCTTTAGGGCGCTCAGGCAATGGGCAAGTGCCAAGAGCGGCCGCCAGTGAGCTTTGTGCGGAACCTGGTGCCAGTGGTTGCTGTTGGCTTGCATGGGGAGACCAGCCAGATAAATAAATGATCTCAAAACTTGCATTTATGCGCCCATCAATAGAATAATCGCGCCTGTAAATCTCCACAACCCGTTCCAGTAATTGTCGTGAAAGAGGTTTTTTAAGGCGGTCGGTGAGCACGTTCCCTGCCCCCATCATGCGCAACTCATGCATCAGCTTTAGCGGGCTTTCATAGGTCACCGTCACCAAGTCGCTATCCACCACCGGCAGCGCAAACCCGGCCCGTTGCAACAGCGCTCCATAATCTTTCACATCCGCCATCGGTGCAACGCGCGGGCTGACACCGGCCAGAATTTCTTCTTCGGCCAACATGAAAGCGGTGCGTAATTCAACCAGGGTCTGGCCACCGGGAATGGCCGCCATGAACAGGCCGTCCGGCTTCAAGGCCCGCCTGATCTGAATAAGGGCACCGGGCAGATCATTGACGAAATGCAGCGACAACAAAGACGTCACAAGATTGACAGAGGCTTCCCCGAACGGCAGTTTTTCCTCATCACAAATAAGCCGCGTCATGCCCGTTAAACCGGCCATCAGATCAGGGCTGTGATCGCTGGCCAACACACGTCCCACACTTTGTCGCGCCGCAAGCTTTATGGCCATCGCGCCACTACCTGCTCCAAGGTCAAGCGCTATCGGAAAGTCCCGCAATACCAGATCGAGGCGTTCATCCATCTCGATGGCGGCGCGCTGCAACAAAAAATCATAATCGGAAAATGTCGCCCTCACCCGCTCGCGGCGCTGGCGCAATAATTGCCGATCAAACAGTTTTGGTGAGCCATCAGGCATGAGCGGTTTCTTTCAAATGATGCATTCAATCGTAATGTGATCTATCATTACTGCATGTGCCCAACCAAGCAAAAACAATCCCTTGAGCGCCAAATCAATGCGCGGATGCGCGAGCGGGCCAAACAAGGCGTGCTGTCACGCCTGCTGGATGTTGCCCTGCCGCCGGTTTGCATCCATTGTCACAAACCAATCGCCGCGCATGGTCATTTATGCGCGCCGTGCTGGCAAAGCGTGCATTTCATCACCCATCCCTTGTGTGACGCCACCGGCCTGCCCCTGCCTTATGATAGCCAACCCCTTGTCTCTGGTCTGCGCAAAAAACGATCAAAGCAGCTAAGCGCACAAGCCCTCGCCCATCCCCCCGATTATGATCGAGCCCGGGCGGTGGCCCTGTTTAATGATGTTTTGCGCTCGCTCATTCACGGGCTTAAATATAGCGATCGGCGCGAAGGGCTGGGACTATTTGGACGCTGGCTATTGTTGGCCGGGCGCGAGCTGCTGGAGGATGCCGATCTGATCATGCCGGTGCCTTTATATCGAGGCCGGTTATGGCAACGCCGCTTCAACCAATCCGCCTTGTTGAGCCTTGAACTCCATAAGCTGACCGGTGTGCCGGTTGATGTGCTGGCCCTCAAGCGTCACCGCGCCACAAGATCGCAAGTTGGCCTGTCGGAGCAGGCGCGCCGGGCCAATGTCACAGGAGCCTTTACATTGTCGCCCAAACACCGCACGCAAATCGAACACAAAAACATCTTGCTGATCGATGATGTTTTGACCACGGGATCAACGGTGGATGCCTGCACCCGCGCTCTCAAAAAAGCGGGCGCTGCAAAGGTTGATGTGCTGGTACTGGCCCGCGCGGGCAATCTGGCCGGAGAGTTTTAGAGCGGTTAGCGTTGATGAGATCGCCGGGATCTGCTACAGGTATGCTGTTCGCGCCCCACCAATAATATAGGATTGCCAATGCCGAAGATCATTGTCTATACAACGCCGTTCTGCCCTTATTGCGTCGCCACCAAAAGAATGTTGAAGAAAAAAGGCGCCGCCTTTACCGAGATAAATGTATCAGATGCAAACGCTCGTGAAGACATGATTAAAAAAGCCAATGGCCGTCATACCGTGCCACAGATTTTCATCGGCGATCGTCATATCGGCGGGTTTGACGATCTGTCAGAACTCGACGCCCTTGATGAGCTTGAACCCCTGCTTGCGCAATAGTGCATTATCATTTACATTCAATATGATAGATATTAATCATTCGAATATCTTTATGCAAATACAGGTTAAGCTTGATTAATTGTATAGTATTTCGCTAAACTCGGCATGCGGGACCCTGTCTGAACAGACGGAAAATCAATCATCAAAGGTGAAAACGAATGGTTTTAAAAACACTGTCAAGACTCCTGACACCGGGTGCCGATGAAGCAAAAGAAGTTGCGCAGCGCGCCCTGACCGTTACCGGTCTGAACGAATATAATGATACGCAAGAGCTGATTAAAAATCTCAAAAGCGAGATGAAAGATGCGGCCACCGATTTTCAAAAACGCCAGATGGAGCATATGATTCATCGTTATGGCGAACGCCAAGATGCTCTGCGCAGCGCCGCCGTCATACTGGTCGGTAAAATTGGCAGTAAGGATAATGCGGCCATTTTTGCAGAATATGGTATCACCGATCAAGACATTGCCCGCGTCAGCTCCGGCATGACCAATCCAAAACTCAGCGCTCCCCATGATGTTGCCCGCTTCTTGATTGAAGAAGCCGAAAGCGATTTCATGTCTGGCAGAGCCTAAGGCCAGACCGGCCCCGATAGAAATGAGCGACAATCAGCAACAGCCTTTTCGAGCTGCCCTGGTGCAGATGTGCTCGGGCCGCAAGATCCTCGATAATCTGCGCGATGCAGAGCAGCTGATCCGTGAAGCGGCCAGTCGGGGGGCCTCCTATATCCAGACCCCGGAAAATACTGTTTTACTGGAACTGGATCCAAAGAGGACCCGGCGCGCCGCTGAAAACTTTAACGACAGCACTGTTGTTCGCACCTTTCAAGCCCTGGCCCGCGAGCTGCAAGTCTGTTTGCATATTGGGTCTGTTGCCATTCGCCTTGACGACGATCAGCGCCTGGTCAATCGCTCTTGTCTGATCTCGCCCACAGGGGACATCATCGCCCATTACGATAAAATCCATCTGTTTGATGTGGATTTGTCGGGAGGCGAAAGCTACCGGGAATCAAAGCATTATATTGCTGGTCACAAAAGCGTCGTCGCGGACCTTCCCGTTGGTCTGACGCCAGCGCCGAAAATTGGCTTGTCCATCTGTTATGATCTGCGCTTTGCCGCTCTTTACCGCGCCCTGGCAAAAGCCGGGGCACAATTAATTGGTGTCCCCGCCGCCTTTACCGCGCAGACCGGCAAGGCGCATTGGCAGGTTTTATTGCGCGCCAGAGCCATCGAAACCGGTTGTTTTATTTTGGCGGCTGCCCAGGGCGGTGTTCATGAAAACGGCCGCGCCACCTATGGTCACAGCGCAATCATCTCGCCGTGGGGCGAGGTCATCGCGCAAGCTGACGGGGACGACCCGCAGACCATCTGCGCCGATATTGATCTCACGCTTGTGGCAAAAGCCCGCAACGCCATCCCGGCCCTTGGCCATGATCGCCCCTTTGCATTTGAGGCCCCCTCCCCCGCGTCACAATCAAAGGACACAAAATGATCCGTTACGCTCTCTTATGCGATCAAGATCACGAGTTCGACAGCTGGTTCGATCATTCCTCGGCCTTTGAGCGATTGCAAAAGGCGGCACTCATTGAATGTCCTCATTGCGGCTCACAAAATATACGCAAAGCACTCATGAGCCCGCAAGTCAGCAGCCGCCGCGCCAACAAACCCTCTCAAGACCATCAACCCATCGCCAAGAGCGCCGATAAGAATTTGCAAAAACTGCAGCGAGAGGCTGTTGAACTGGCTCGTAAAATACGCGATCACGTGCAAAAACACGCCGACAATGTGGGAGAAAAATTCGCCTCTGAAGCCCGCAAAATTCACTTCAAAGAAGTCGAACCACATAATATATATGGCAAAGCCACACAAGATGAAGTCAATGAACTGGTGGAAGATGGCATCGACATCGCCCCCCTCCCCGATTTGCCTGAAGACAAAAACTGATAAACCCCTGTCAGTAGATCTATCCCTATAGCTTCAGCGCTGAACCCGCAGCGTCAAAAAATGAATACTGATGCTCAAATCAAAAAATATATTAACTTGTTTACCAATGTTAAGGAATTGTTAAAGATAGATACACTGCTATGGGGTTAGCCAAATAAAACAACAATGATTGGGGCGACCAGATATGTCTTACCTTTTATACCCGTTTAAGCGCCAGTATATTGTTTGGACACTCTGCGTTTTATTGACAATCTTGTTATTTGGCCTGGCTATTATTTACCCGGACTGGAAATTTGCTCTTGGCATACCTGCCATATTGACCCTTGCTCTTAGCGTGGTTGGGCTGCGCGATTATACCCAGTCCGGTCGCAGCATTTTGCGCAATTATCCGATCGCCGCTCATATCCGGTTTTTACTCGAAGACATCAGACCTGAAATCAGGCAATATTTTATCGAAGGCGACAAGGAAGGCACGCCCTTTGGTCGTGACAAAAGATCCATCGTCTATCAGCGCGCTAAAAATCAACTCGATAAGCGCCCCTTTGGCACCCAATATGATGTCTATAAAGAAGGCTATGAATGGCTCAATCATTCCATGGTTCCAATGCCGGTTACCAAAAAACCTTTTCGCATCACCGTCGGCGGACCGTATTGCAAGCAGCCCTATAGCGCCTCTATCCTCAATATTTCGGCCATGAGCTTTGGCTCCTTGAGCGCCAATGCCATCATGGCCCTCAATGAGGGGGCCAAAATTGGCAAATTTGCTCAAGATACCGGCGAAGGGGGCGTTAGCAAATATCACGAAAAACATGGCGGTGATCTGATCTGGGAAATCGGCTCTGGATATTTTGGCTGTAATGATGGAGACGGCAATTTTTCAACCGAACGGTTCACAAAAACCGCCGCTCTTGATCAGGTTAAAATGATCGAAATCAAACTGTCTCAAGGGGCCAAACCCGGCCATGGGGGCGTCTTGCCCAAAGCCAAGATCACCCAGGAAATTGCCGAGGCCAGAGGTATATCGCGCGACAAAGACTGCGTTTCCCCCGCCTATCATTCCGCTTTTTCCACCCCGCTGGAGCTGATCAAATTCATTTCGGATTTACGAACCCTTAGCAAAGGCAAACCTATTGGCTTCAAATTATGTATTGGCCACCCCTGGGAATTTGCCGCCATTTGCAAGGCGATGATCGAAACCGGCGTCACCCCTGATTTTATTGTCATTGATGGCGCCGAAGGGGGAACCGGTGCCGCGCCGCTCGAATTTACCGACCATATGGGCATGCCCATGCGCGAAGGACTGTCCTATGTGCATAATATGTTGATCGGTCTTGATCTGCGCGACCATATCAAGCTTGGTGCCAGCGGCAAAATCGCTTCTGGTTTTGATATGGCACGAGCCATGGCACTTGGCGCGGACTGGTGTAACTCGGCGCGCGCCTTCATGTTTGCGCTTGGCTGTATCCAATCGCAACATTGCCATACCGATGAATGTCCCGTCGGCGTCGCCACACAAGATCCGACCCGGGCGCGCGCCATCGTTGTCGAACGCAAATCAAAACGGGTGGCCAATTATCAAACAGCAACCGTCAAAGCGCTGGCCGAACTGGTAGCCGCCGCCAGCCTTGAACATCCCGCGCAATTTACCAGAGATCATTTTGCGGTGCGCACGGCCCGCGACAAGGTAGAATCCCTCGCCGATCTTTTTCCCCCCATTATTCCAGGGGCAATATTGCACGGAGACGCCCTGCCGTTCTTCATGAAGGCTTATGATATGGCCGACGCCAAAAGTTTTTTACCTCGCGAAGAGGCCAAAATAGTCATGGTTGAAACGGCTTGAGAAAAACTACTCTTGTGAATTGGCACCGGGGTGACGGCAAAAGAAACGTCAGCTACAAATCAGCGGCAACAACAACCCGCAAAAAGTATCCTTGCCCATGACCACCCTGCTCTCGCTGTTTTTTGGTGCCTTTCTGGCGGCAACCATTCTGCCCTTCTCCTCCGAAATCATGCTGATCGCAGCGTTGAAATCTGGAGAGATCTCCATACCAGCACTGGTTTTTGTCGCCACCCTTGGCAATGTGCTGGGGGCGCTGGTGAACTGGGTGCTGGGCGGCTATCTGCTTCACTGGCGCGACAAAAAATGGTTCCCGTTCAGCTCGGCACAAATAGAAAAGGCCTCAAACCGGTTTCAAAAATACGGCATCTGGTCGCTACTTTTCGCGTGGGTGCCACTTATCGGCGATCCCTTGACCTTTGTCGCGGGAGCCTTATCCGTGCGTCTGGTGCCATTTTTAATTCTGGTGACGATCGGCAAAGCCGCCCGCTATGTGTTTATCGGTTGGGCGGTTTAGTGACCTCGCCGGTCCGGCAGCTTATGCAGCTGGCACCAACGGATTATCCCTTGGATCAAAATATAAATTATTAGGTTAAAACGCGGCACTTCCCAACTACCCTTCCCCTAATTTAAGGGGAAGGGTAGTTGGGAAGCATGGCGATATTTCAGCAAATACGATTTATCCTATAGTTAAATGCCAAAAGTGGCTCAATATTCTCCAACCATTGGGGTTTGGGGACTTGTCCCCAACGCCATCCGCGCAGGATGCCCCGACCGGCGAGGTCATCATGTTCGCGCCCCAAAAATCGCCGATCCAACACGGATATAACTAGCACCAAGAGCAATCGCGGTATCAAAATCGGCGCTCATGCCCATGGATGTTTTGGCCAAGCCCAACTCATCAGCGATTTTTTTGAGCAGCGCAAAATGCAGGGCCGCTTCCTCGTCAACCGGTGGAATACACATGAGGCCTGTGACCCCAAGCCCCAACTCATCACGGCAAAAATGCGCGAAATCCTTTGTCTCCAAAGGGTCAATACCAGCTTTTTGAGCTTCCTGCCCCGTATTGACCTGAATCAGCAGTTCCACCTGCCTGCCCTGCTTGTCGATCTCCTTTTTGAGCGCCCGGGCGATTTTTTCGCGGTCTACCGTATGAATGGCATCAAACAAGGCAACCGCGTCCGCCGCCTTGTTCGATTGCAGCGGGCCAATCAAATGCAGTTCAATATCACTATATTGAGCACGCAACGAGGGCCATTTTCCCTGCGCTTCCTGCACACGGTTTTCACCAAACAAACGCTGCCCAGCTTCAAGCATGGGCAAAATCGCATCACGATCAAAGCGCTTGCTAACGGCAATCAACTCGACATCGCGTTCAGAGCGCCCTGCTTCCTTGCAGGTCTGGCGCATCTGTTCTCTTACATTTTCAAGTCCGTGGCTCATCGAATACCTCTCAAATGACCTCGCCGGTCGGGCAGCTTATGCAGCAGGCACCAAGGGATGATCCCTTGGACCCATTTAAAGTGATGGGGTCTTGGGGGCTGGCCCCCAGCGCTGTCCGCGTAGGACATTCTAGCGACCTTGCACCAAACTCAACCTCGGCGATTTTAACTTTCGTATTTTTGACGTGCTCTCTCTTGACCCGCAAGGCTTTTTTGTCCTTGATGGCGCACAGATAAAAAACAACAGGAAATGAACATCATGGCGATTGAGCGCTATAACGCCCCGGTGCGCGAAAAACATTGGCAAAAGGTTTGGCAAGACCAGGAAACCTTCAAGACGGCCAATGAGAGTGACCGGCCAAAATATTACGTGCTCGAGATGTTCCCCTACCCGTCTGGTCGTATCCATATGGGCCATGTACGCAATTATGCGATGGGCGATGTGGTGGCGCGGTTCAAGCGGGCCAAGGGTTTTAATGTTCTGCATCCCATGGGCTGGGACGCCTTTGGCATGCCGGCCGAAAATGCGGCCATGCAACGAAAAGTTCATCCAGGTGTTTGGACTT
The DNA here is from genome assembly GCA_024279115.1 of Alphaproteobacteria bacterium. GTDB lineage: Bacteria > Pseudomonadota > Alphaproteobacteria > Rhizobiales > JAKIUO01 > JAKIUO01. Next base: position 22,611 of record JAJRRW010000117.1, on the reverse strand, counting down.
ATCAAAATATTGCCGCCATGCGATCACAACTGAAAATGCTCGGCCTCTCATTGGACTGGGACCGCGAATTCGCCACCTGTGACGTCGAATATTATCATCAGCAGCAAAAGCTGTTTCTGGATTTTCTCGACAAGGATCTGGCCTATCGGCGCTCCAGCAAGGTCAATTGGGACCCCGTCGACCATACGGTGCTGGCCAATGAACAAGTTATCGATGGCAAGGGCTGGCGTTCGGGGGCTGTTGTCGAGCAGCGCGAGCTGACACAATGGTTTTTCCGCATTACCCAGTTTGCCGATGATCTGCAATCCAGTCTTGAAACCCTGGACCGCTGGCCGGAAAAAGTGCGGGTCATGCAAAAGAACTGGATCGGCAAAAGCGAAGGCGCCCTTGTACGCTTTGCGCTTGATGCCAAAAAGCGCCCGGATGGGTTTTCCCAGATCGAAGTGTTCACGACGCGCCCCGATACATTGTTTGGCGCCAGCTTTTGCGCCCTCTCCCCGGGTCATCCCTTGGCCCTTGAACTGGCCAAAAACAATCCAGAACTCAAGGCCTTTATCAAACAGTGCGAAAAGGCCGGGACTACTCAAGAGGAAATAGATACGGCGGAAAAACGCGGCTTTGACACCGGCCTCACCGTCACTCACCCACTTGATGACAGCTGGCAACTCCCGGTTTATGTCGCCAATTTCGTTCTCATGGACTATGGCACCGGCGCTATTTTTGGCTGCCCGGCTCATGACCAGCGCGATCTGGATTTTGCCCGCAAATATGAATTAGTAGTCACTCCAGTTGTTGTACCAACCAATGAGGACGTCAAAAGTTTCACCATCAACGAGGAAGCCTATACGGGGCCTGGCAAGCTGGCCAATTCCCGGTTTTTGGATGGTCTTGGCGTCGAAGATGCCAAACAGGCGGTGATCGACAAGCTTGATGAAACGGGCCGCGCTGATCGCCAGACCCAATATCGTTTGCGTGACTGGGGCATTTCGCGCCAGCGCTATTGGGGTTGTCCTATCCCCATTATTCATTGTCAAAAATGCGACATTGTGCCGGTGCCGCCTGCAGACCTGCCGGTCAGGCTGCCCGAGGATGTAAGTTTTGACAAACCGGGAAATCCCCTTGATCACCATCCCAGCTGGAAACATGTCAAATGTCCCACCTGTGGCGCTGATGCGCGACGCGAGACCGACACCATGGACACCTTTGTTGACAGCTCCTGGTATTATGCGCGTTTTTGCTCCCCCAGAGCCGATGTGCCGGTTGAGCGCGACGCCGTCGATCAATGGCTGCCGGTAGATCAATATATTGGCGGTGTCGAACACGCTATTTTGCATCTGCTTTATTCGCGCTTTTTTGCTCGCGCCATGAGCGCCACCGGCCATCTAGGCGTCAGCGAGCCTTTTGCCGGACTGTTTACGCAAGGCATGGTCAATCATGAAACCTATCAAGATGACAGCGGCGCGTGGCTGGCTCCCATTGATGTGCGCATCGAGGGCGATGGCAGTGAACGCAAGGCCGTGCACGATAAAACGGGGGCATCGGTGACCATCGGTCCCATCGAAAAAATGTCGAAATCAAAGCACAATGTCGTCGATCCCGATGACATCATCACTCATTATGGGGCCGATACGGCCCGCTGGTTCATGCTCTCCGACAGCCCGCCGGAACGCGATGTGATCTGGACGGATGCCGGTGCCGAGGGAGCCTGGCGATTTGTTCACCGTTTGTCTCGTCTCGTTGATGAAGGGGTTGAGCTGATGGCTGACCCCGATGCCCCTGAACCAGCGCAATTTGATGAGGCCGCGCTTTTGCTGCGGCGCCACGCCCATAAAGCCCTGCAAGCTGTTGGCACCGACATTGAAGGCCTTCGTTTCAATCGCGCCGTAGCGCAAATATACGAATTCACCAACCATCTGACGACGGCGCTAAAAAGCTTTAAACGCGATAATGAGGGCCAGGCTTTTGCGCTGCGCGAAGCCTTTGCGTTCCTCACACAGATGTTTGGACCCATGATGCCACATCTGGCAGAGGATTGCTGGGCGCGGCTGCAATACAACACTCTATTGGTCGATTCACCCTGGCCAACCCCAATTGCCGCCCTTCTCATTGACGAAACGATCAAGATTGCCGTACAAGTAAACGGTAAGCGCAGGGATGAATTGACGATACCTATTGATGCCGCCAAAGAGTTTATTGAAAAAGCGGCATTGGAGCTGGAAAATGTCAATCGGGCCATCGGGGATAAAAAGATAAGAAAAGTCATCATCGTTCCACAAAGGATCGTTAATATTGTCGTATGACAAGAATTGATCTCTTGAGCATATAAGCTGATGGGGATCTAGAGTGCTTCCGAGAAAAGTGGGTACCGGTTTTCCGATAAGAAGCACGATAAAACAAAGAGCTAGGGGTTTTCATTTTGTCAACCTGAAACGGAAAGACCCTAGATGAAAAAAAGAAAGAAAAGCGGCAAGGGAGTACTCCCTACCGTCTTTACTTTTGGGGAATTGGTTTTATGGCCAGAAAGCAGATTGCCGTAATGAGCACTTTGAAACATATCAAACCAATAGGTACAATCCTCCTATTTGCGCTTTTACTGGGTGCTTGTCGTCCCATGTATGGTGAAACCAGCATGGGGTATCAGACCGTAAGCGAACTTTCTGCCATTGAGGTCAATGAACTACCTGGACGTGTTGGCCAGAAAATACGCAATGAATTGATTTTCCTGTTCACCGGTGGCAAACAGGCAAGCCAACCAAAATACAAGCTTGAAATTGCCTACCGCGAATCTGTGCTTGGCGTTCTCTTTAAACGAACCGATGATGCGGCGGGGCAGATTTATTCTCTTGATGCCACATTTACACTTCGCGACATCAGCGGTAAAACGGAACTGACCAAGGGTCGTAGTCACGCCCGGGCCGCCTTTGACAAGCATAAATCCACCTATTCCAATATCCGGGCCGAACGCGATGCCAAAAACCGCGCCGCCAAAGATATTGCCAAAGACATCAACACCAGAATTGCTGCTTATATTTCCAGCAATCGCTAGGTCCTCGATCCATGGTCGCGATCAAATCCCATCAGGCCGACAAAGTTATCAAAGATCCTCAAAAAAGCACACATGCTTATTTAATCTATGGCAGTGATGAAGGGCGCATCAACGAGACCGCAGCAATATTGGCCGAAAACTGGTCGGCCAAGCATGGCGACGGTGGGGAAATCATTCAGATTGATGATCGCTCAATTGCCGATAACCCCGATATTATCGCCATAGAAGTGCGCTCTGTCTCGATGTTTGGCGGATTTTCGGCTATCCGACTGGCCCTAAGTAATCGCATCAAACCAGATCTCATGAAGGAACTGATCGAGCTCAAACCGCAAAACCTGCTCATTTTGGAAGCTGGCAATCTGAAACCATCTTCTGCCATGCGCAAGCTGTTCGAGAAATCCAAAAATGCCGCAGCCCTCCCCTGCTATCCCGACGAAGCTCGCGATATTGCCGGGCTGATCCACGAAGAGCTGACCGACAAGGGCATCAATATTTCATCGGCGGCGCGCAACCTGCTGACCGTCAGCCTTGGCTCGGATCGCGGTATTTCCCGCCAGGAACTCATCAAACTGGCTCTTTATGCCCATGATAAACCGCAAATAGATGTGCAAGATATTGAAGCCATTATTGGTGATAGCTCACAGCTTGCTTATGATCAACTGATCAGCCTCATCATGACCGGCCAAGGCGCTGCCGCCTTATCCAAACTCGATCGCCTGTTGGCATCTGGAATGACAAATGCGGGTCTCACCACCCTGCTTGGTCGCCATCTCGCCCGTCTATACAAATTGAGCGCCATGATCGAGGCTGGCCGCCAGGCAAGTGAGGCCGTCAATTCGCTGCGCCCCCCTGTTCATTTCAAACAGCGCGATGCGATGGTTCAGCAGGTCATGAAACTAAAATTACCCGTTTTGAAAAAAGCCATTTTCCTGGTTCAGGAAACCGTCGCCCGCACCCGCTTGCAATCCGCTTTCGAGCGTATGTCAACAGAGCGCATGATTTTGATATTATCGAAAATGGCGGGCGGGCGCTGATTTGTCAGCGCGTGCTAACAAGGTCATAGACTAGAACACCGTGCGTTCTCTCGCAATCATTCTAACCGGCGGATTTGTGGCATCCCGGTTTGAACGATTGCACGTCCCAGACAAGCGCAGCTGATTTTGAGCCCGAATGAGGGCAAACCGCCTAGTTTGAATATTTCTTGGTCAATCGAAGATAGAGATCGTCAAACTGATCAAGGGTTTTATATTTCACCCTGATTTCGCCGCTCTGACCATTGCCTTTGCGGATATTGACAGCAAGACCCAATATATCGGCCAGCTCTTTTTGAACCGCCAGCGTGTCGGCATCAAATTCAGTCATGATATCATCATCATTGCCAGCCTTGTGTGCGGTTTCTTGCACCATGGCCTCGACCTGACGCACACTCAATCCTTTTTCGACAATCAGTCTGGCCAGTTTTTCGGCGTCGACATAGCCAATCAGAGCGCGGCCATGGCCGGCACTAATCGCCCCTTCGCGCACCAGCGTCTGTACTGTATCAGGCAGTTTCAAAAGCCGCAGCGTATTGGTCAGATGTGAGCGGCTCTTGCCGATGATTTTCGCCAGCTCTTCTTGATTATAACCAAACTGATCGACGAGATCGCGATACCCAAAAGCTTCTTCAATCGCATTGAGATCGGAGCGTTGAACATTTTCGATAATCGCCAGTTCCAGAACTTCTTTATCTGAAAGCTCGCGAACAAGAATGGGGACTTGATGCACCCCGGCTTGTTGTGCCGCGCGCCAACGTCGCTCCCCTGCCACCAATTCATAGCCATTGCCATCAGGGGCTGGCCGCACGATCAGCGGTTGCACAATGCCTCGTTGGTTAATGGAACTTGCCAATTCATCAAGTTCAACGGGGGAAAATGATTTGCGCGGATTGAACGGGCTGGCATGCACCATATCAATGGGAGTGAGTTTGTGGCCTTCTTCACGCAGACCGACAACCGGATTATTATCGACAATCGTCACCGGCTGGGCGGTCGGTATCATACCTGTTGTATCACCTATCAAGGATGCCAATCCCCTGCCGAGCCTCGATTTATTGTCTGACGTTGCCATCGTTTTTTTCCCTGTTTACCGCTTATTCATTTTGACAACATACTGGTTAACCGCTTGTTAATAGTGGTTACTTAACCGCTCTTAGTGCTGGTGGCTGTTCCATACCTGCCTCATTTTGGAGAATTTCCTTGGCCAGCTCAATATAGGCCTGGCTACCCGACGCCTCCAGATCATAAAGCAATACCGGCTTGCCAAAGGATGGCGCTTCCGACACTTTGATATTGCGCGGGATCACCGCATTATAAAGTTTGTCACCAAATACAGATGCCACCTCTGCCGCCACGGTCTTGGAAAGTTTGGTGCGCTCATCAACCATGGTCAGCACAATGCCCATGATCTCCAGCGCCGGATTGAGCAATTTGCGAAATTCCTCAATTGAATTGGTCAATTGCGACAGGCCTTCAAGAGCAAAAAACTCTGCCTGCACCGGAACCAGCACAGACTGTGCGGCAGCCATCGCATTGATGGTCAGCAGGTTGAAGCTGGGCGGACAATCAATGATGATATAGTCGAATGGTTTGGTCTCGGCACCCGTATTGATCTGAATATTCTTGATCAGATCAATAGCCTGCTTCAAGCGAAAGGAACGATCTGGCGTGTTTGCCAATTCATTTTCAACGCCAAGCAAATCAAGGGTCGAGGGCATCAACAACAAACCCGGCACGGCTGTCGCCAGCAAGGAGCGAGAAACAATATTGGGATCCATCAACACATCAAAGGTGGAGATTTTACGATCATCATGATCGATACCAAGACCCGTTGAGGCATTTCCCTGGGGATCCATATCAACAATCAATACACATTGGCCGATCGCAGCCAGGGCTGTACCAAGATTGATGGCGGTGGTAGTTTTACCCACCCCGCCTTTCTGGTTTGCCACTGCCAATATACGGGGCGTCGATAGGCTTGAGTCAGTTCCAGACATGAAAAGATCCCTTTCCATTCATAATTGTTGTCCTGGCGCAGTGCTCTTAACAAATGGAGCAAACTGTCCTGGATTGATTTTTTCCAAGACAATAGTATCCGTTCGCTTATATGCCTTTGCGCATCAGGTTTTTGATCTCCAAAATGCATCCATCGGTACTGGTACAACTAGAAAACTGCCTTCGTTTGAACGTCCAGTCTTGATCGGCCTGTTCAATCTCCAAGGTAATGTCACGACCCTTAAAAAAATACGCCACCGCCTCACCACTCAAAAACGGTTCGCTTAGAGCCAGCAAACGATCAAGCGATGTAACGGCTCGCGCACTGACGATACTGAACTGCTTGTCTTGCGTGTCGCGAGCATAGTTTTCACTACGCTCATTGTGGATTTCCACAGACAGGCCCAGATGCCTCACCACATCTGCCAAAAAAGCACATTTTCTACCATTACTCTCGACAAGATGAAACTGATAGTCGAAATCATGCGATAACATGATGGCAGCGACAAGTCCGGGAAAACCGCCACCGCTGCCGATATCGAGCCATATCCCACTTTTTTTGGACGAATCACTTTCTCTTAGTATATCGACAATTTGCGCACTGTCACCAACATGTCGATGCCAAACCTCATCTAATGTCGATGGAGCAACAAGATTCACAGCTTTTTGCCATGTTCTCAACAGTTCAACATAGTGCTTCAACTGCTGCAATGTTTCACGTGAAACATTGAACATGGTAGCAAAACCTTCCGGCCCCGAAATCACAGGTAACTGGTTCATTATATTAGAGGCCCGTTCTCGCTCATATCTTGGCAGCCTGTGATTGGCTATGCTTCTTGATATGAGCAATGAGGATCATCAAGGCAGCTGGCGTCATGCCATCGATCTTTGTTGCCTGTCCAAGGGTCAAGGGCTGATGAGCCTGGAGTTTCTGAGAGATCTCATTTGATAGTCCACCGACAGCCGAAAAATCGAATTCCCTGGGAATTTTCAGCGCCTGTTCCTTATTGTAGTTTTTAATATCTCGTTCTTGCCGATCAAGGTAAACGGCATAGCGAGCATCCACATCTATTATTTTTTGAATAGCTGGGTCTATCTCGCTCATTGCTGGCCAGATTTTTTCCAGATCGTGCCAGTCGATATCGGGATATGATAGAAGTTCGAACGCCGATCGCGGGCGTCCGTCCTGGTTGAGTTTCAGACCGGATTTTTTAGCCTCACCTGGTAACAAGGTCAACGAGTTCAACAAATCACCAGCCGTCTGCAATTTGCGTGCATGGTCCGCAAACCAGTTGGCGCGCCTTGACCCTACACATCCAATCAATTGCCCTTTGGCCGTCAGCCGACTATCGGCATTGTCAGATCGCAGCTTTAATCGGTATTCGGCGCGCGATGTGAACATGCGGTACGGCTCTGAAATGCCATTGCGCACCAGATCATCCACCATTACGCCAAGATAGGCATCGGTGCGCGACAAGATAAAGTCTGGCGATTGCCTGTCAGATCCCAAGCCGCCCGCAAGAAGAGCCGCATTGATACCAGCCAGCAATCCCTGACCAGCCGCTTCTTCATATCCCGTCGTGCCATTGATCTGTCCCGCGCAAAACAAACCCGGCAGTTTCCGATTTTCCAGGGTGGGATATAATTCGCGGGCATCCACATAGTCATATTCGATCGCATAGCCCGGCTGCAGGATCACCGCTTCTTCCAATCCCTTGATAGAACGCACATAGGCCCTTTGCACATCCTCTGGTAGGCTGGTGGAAATGCCGTTTGGATAGATGACACTATTGTCCAGACTTTCTGGCTCCAAAAAAATCTGGTGTGAGGTGCGATCCTCGAAGCGGACAATCTTATCCTCGATGCTGGGACAGTATCTTGGCCCCGTGCTTTCGATCTGACCACTATAAATCGGCGCTCGATCGAGATTGTTGCGAATGATGTCATGGGTCTTGGTGTTGGTATGAGTGATATGACAACAGATCTGTGGGTTTTCTATCTTGACGGTGAGCGAAGAAAATGGCACCGGCGGATTATCGCCTGGCTGCTCCGCCAGCTCTTGCCAGTGAATACTGTCACCATCGAGCCGCGGCGGCGTTCCGGTTTTCAAACGGCCCATGGTCAAGCCCAGATCATACAGACGGTCTGCCAGAGCAATCGATGGCTGCTCGCCTAAGCGGCCTGCCGGTATACGCTGCTCGCCAATATGAATGAGCCCGCGTAAAAACGTACCCGTCGTCAATACCACAGCGCCCGCCGACAATCTGCGGCCATCTTTCAAGATCACCCCGACAACGCGGTCCTCATCCATCAACAGATCTTCGACGCCGCCCTCAACAATGCTTAGATTCTGGCAGGCTGAAATGGCCGATTGCATGGCAGCTTTATAAAGTTTGCGATCTGCTTGCGCACGTGGACCTTGAACGGCTGGTCCTTTGCTTTTATTCAAGATGCGAAACTGAATACCGCCCGCATCAGCAACATGTCCCATCAGACCATCAAGCGCATCAATCTCGCGCACCAGATGGCCTTTGCCCAAGCCGCCAATTGCCGGATTGCAAGACATCTCACCAATCGTATTGGCCTGATGTGTCACCAGACAGGTGCTGGCCCCAAGGCGAGCAGCGCCAGCACCAGCTTCGCAGCCCGCATGTCCACCGCCAATCACAATGACATCATATTTATTCATATTGCTTTGCTGCGCTTATGCCGGGTCGGGAAATGTTTCACGTGAAACATTGTCTATCACTTGCCAATGCAGAACTCACCAAATATTTTTCCCAGCAGTTCTTCTACATCAATGCGGCCCGTTAAGCGACCAAGCGCATTGGCGGCCTGGCGCAAATCCTCGGCGCGTAGTTCAGCATCCTCAAGGGAGCCGTTCATAAAGGTCGCCAGTGAGGTTTGCGCTGCAACGACTTAAGTGCGGTGGCGCGCTCTGGTGATAAGCGGTGACGATTGCCGATCTTGTTGCGTCTCCAGCAGGTCCTCGATCTTGGTGATCACTGTGGAAATACCGACATTGGTTTTACTGGAGATGGCCAGATCTATGCCATTTGGCCGTTTTTCAGCGGACTGTTCGCGTAAATCGGCCTTGGACAATATCCTCCAGACATTTTCAGGTCCAGGCTCACAATGGCTTAAATTCTGGAGACAAGTGTCCTCAAGCATTTCTGGACAATCTGTCAGCCAAAGCACCAGATCAGCGTCGCTTAAACGATCAATGGTCCGCTTGATACCTTCTTGTTCGACAATACCGGTGGTTTCTCTGATCCCAGCAGTATCCATCACCAACACCAGAAAGCCACCAATGGTCATATGAACTTCTATGACATCGCGGGTGGTTCCAGGTTCTGATGTAACAATGGCTGCGTCTCGATTGGCAAGACTATTGAGCAGGCTTGATTTACCCACATTGGGAGCACCCGCTATGACGATGCGAAAACCATCGCGCATTTGCTCACCGCGCCGACCAGAACTCTCCAGATGATCGGTGATGGAAACTTGAAGCGCCCCGACCATCAGATGAACCTTGGCCCCGACGCCTTGCGTAACATCTTCCTCATCCGAAAAATCAATCATCGCTTCAACCAAAGCACTGGCGGTGAGGATCTGTTCGCGCCAGCTTTCATACAGCTTGCCAAGAGCGCCTTCACTTTGGCGAAGCGCCTGACGACGCTGCCCCTCGGTTTCGGCATTGATTAAATCAGCCAGACCCTCGATAGCGGTCAGATCCATTTTTCCGTGCTCAAAGGCGCGGCGGGCAAATTCTCCCGGGTCCGCCAGACGAACATCAGCAAAACCCGCCAGCACAGATAACAACTTGGCGACCACTGCCTTGCTGCCATGACAGTGAATTTCAACAATGTCTTCGCCGGTGAAACTTGAAGGAGCTGGAAACCATAACAGCAAGGCGCGATCAATGGGATCTAAATTGACGGGATCGCGCAATAACCGAAGGGTGGCTTTACGCGGCTCAATCAATCCACCAATCATCTGCTTCAACACATAGGAGGCTTTGGGGCCGCTTATGCGCAGCACCGCAACACCAGCTCGGCCCGAGGCGCTGGCCAATGCAAAGATGGTCTCGTCGAATTGAGGCATTTTCGCCCTCTAAATCCTCGATTGAAGCGTTTTTTTACGCAAGGATACTATCCTCCCGTTTTTTTGATATGCGGGAGGCAACTGTCCTGAAAATGTTTCACGTGAAACATTGCGCGGACAATTGCGTCTTTGTGGCCAAACAGCACTGATCACGTATTCATGCTGTCAAAGAAGTCCTTATTGGTGGGCATCTGTTTCAATTTGTCCACCAGGAACTCAATGGCATCAATGGAATTCATGGGATTGAGAATACGGCGCAGGATAAACATCTTCTTGAGTGTTTCCTCATCCACCAGCAATTCTTCTTTACGTGTGCCAGACTTGGCAATATCGATGGCAGGATAGACGCGCTTGTCAGAGGCCTTGCGATCAAGAATAACCTCGGAGTTGCCCGTGCCTTTAAATTCTTCAAAGATCACTTCATCCATACGCGATCCGGTATCAATCAGGGCCGTGGCGATGATGGTCAGCGATCCACCTTCTTCAATATTACGAGCCGCACCAAAGAACCGTTTGGGCCGTTGCAATGCATTGGCATCGACGCCGCCGGTCAAAACCTTGCCAGAAGATGGCACGACCGTATTATAGGCTCGACCAAGACGGGTGATACTGTCGAGAAGAATAACCACATCTCGTTTGTGTTCCACCAAACGTTTGGCCTTTTCGATGACCATTTCAGCCACCTGCACATGACGCGAGGCCGGTTCGTCAAAGGTCGAAGAAACCACTTCTCCATTTACCGAGCGCTGCATGTCGGTGACTTCTTCGGGTCGCTCGTCGATCAACAATACAATAACAAAACATTCGGGATGATTGGTGGTAATCGAATGGGCGATATTTTGCAGCAACATGGTTTTACCGGTACGAGGCGGCGCCACAATCAGACCGCGCTGGCCTTTGCCGAGCGGTGCGACAATATCAATGATCCGCGGCGACATATCTTTTATATCGGGAGCGGTAATTTCCATGCGCAAGGCTTCATCAGGATAGAGCGGCGTCAGATTGTCAAAATGCACTTTGTGACGTGTTTTGTCAGGCTCTTCAAAATTGATTGTACTGACTTTAAGCAGCGCAAAATAGCGTTCACCATCTTTTGGCGATCTGATCTGGCCGGTAACCGTATCACCGGTACGAAGGGAAAAGCGGCGGATCTGACTGGGGCTGACATATATATCGTCTGGGCCAGACAGATAGTTGGCTTCTGGAGAGCGTAAAAAGGCAAAGCCGTCAGACAGCACTTCCACCACACCTTCACCAACAATGGTGATTTCTTTTTCGGCGAGCTTCTTAAATATGGCAAACATCAGTTCCTGTTTGCGCATGGTGGAAGCATTTTCAACTTCCAGGCTTTCAGCAAATGCCAGGAGTTCGACGGGATTCTTCGCCTTGAGTTCCTGGAGCTTCATTTCTTCGGACATGAAATCTGGTCCTGCTTTTTGTATTTTTGGATTTATAACATCGCCGGATGGCAATGCTTTTTTTTTAATTAGAGTTCCACCCTGCAGTCTGCAAAATAGCGGCTCAACAAACCCGAAACCGGTTCTTCACGTATCATGGCAATAGAGAGATGACGAGGGGTCGGCAGGGCTTGATCATAACAATATTTTCCGCTCTATAGCAGAACGAAAGAAAAAACAAAAGCTCATATACGAGCTTTTTGAACAATAGTGTTAAAACGGCTTCACTATTACCAGGATCACAATAATGATCATGAGAACGGTTGGTACTTCATTGACCAGCCGGAAAAAGCGCTCCGATTTGGTATTTTGACCTGTTGCAAGCTTTTTGCGCCAACTAGCCAGCACGAAGTGAAAGATCGTCAAGGCGATCACCAGTGTAAGTTTCACGTGAAACCATGGCTGCGCGAAGGCATGAATTTTAGCGGCAAGAATGAAACCAAATATCCAGGTAAAAATCATTGCCGGGGTCATGATAATCATGAGAAGCCGGCGTTCCATGATTTCGAAGGTCGCAGCCGTCTTTGATCCGGCTTGTTCGCCAGCATGATAGACAAACAGGCGCGGCAGATACATCAATCCGGCCATCCAGGCAATCATCGATATGACATGCAACGCCTTCAACCACAAATATGTATCCATGTCTAAAATCCCTAATCTTCCCAAATCAACATGCGAGGCAAACACAGCGCAAATCCGTTTGCGAATTTGCGACTAGCCAGCAGAACCACGTATCAGCTTCATCAGCGTTGCGACATGCTCTGGCGGTGTTTCTTTTATGATGCCATGACCCAGATTGAATATATGACGACCACTGGACAAAGTTTCAATGATTCTTTTCACCCTGTGTTCAAGCTGTGGACCACCGTTCAAAAGCAAGATGGGGTCAAGATTGCCTTGCACCACCGTATGGGGTTGCAGCTTGTCGCGGATCCATGTCAACGGCAGCGAGGTATCGCAGCCCACCGCATTGATGCCCGTTTTTTGGATATACTCCTCGTAAAGAGGCCCCACAGCACGCGGAAAACCGATGATTGGTACGTCAGGATGATATTGTCTTACCCCGGCAACGATCCGGACCATTGGCTCCTGGCACCATTTCAAAAACTCTTCGTCCGGCAGCACGCTGGCCCAGCTGTCAAATACCTGCACAACCTCGGCTCCAGCCTTGATCTGGCCGCATAAATATTCAATCGAGCTGTCAATCAGCAGGTCAATCAGTTGGGCAAAGGCTTCTGGATATTTATAGGCGAACATGCGAGACGGCGCCTGATCGGGAGTACCACGCCCGGCGATCATATAGGTGGCAACCGTGAAAGGGGCACCGCAAAAGCCGATTAAAGTGGTTTCATCGGGCAATTGCCCTTTGATCCGTTCGACGCTTTCGTAAATGTGATAATATATCTTATCGGTGTTGGACGGGTCCAGAATAGTCAGACCCGCTGGATCGGTAATGGGATCCAGTCTTGGCCCTTCGCCGGTTTCAAAGCGTACAGGTTGACCAAGGGCGTCAGGTACTACGAGGATATCTGAAAACAATATTGCAGCGTCGAACCCGTATCGCTCTATCGGTTGTATGGTGACCTCGGCGGCGCGTTTTGGATTATAGCAAAGATTGAGAAAGCCTCCGGCTTGCGCACGGACTTCTCGGTATTCAGGCAAATAACGACCAGCCTGGCGCATCAGCCAAACTGGCGGTGTTGCTGGCAAGGGATCGTTTGGCCCTTGTGTTAAAAGCCGTAGAAACGGTTTTTGGCTAAGGGTTTTCTTGCTCGCATTTTCTGGTTGTCCACCGGGCATAGAGGCGTCCTAAATATTATATTCTAATTAAGCTGTTTTTGTTGTTTAGCAGTGAATAGCGTGAATTGTTCCCAAGCTCCAGCTTTTCAACAGATTCTCCAAAAATTGATGTGCGGGAAATCTCTTTTGGATGCTTGATTGCTTGACTGGGGATGTGGGCAGTGGCGAATCTGCCCCGCCTTTGAATCATAAGGATTGTTTAGGTTTTATTAACCTGTTGATCATTTGTTGTTAACTTTTTACGCTAGCTGGAGAATCTGTGGAAGAGTCATTTTTTTGAAATAGACGGGGAAAGTGGTCCGGGATTGTTGCAGATGTGGATGAGAATCTGGACAAGATGAGGGGAGCGCTTCGAGCAGATGTTAGTGGGGATAAGTAGGGGGGTTATCCATAGATTCTCTACCGTTATAAAACGGGCTTTTGGAGCGATATGCAATCTTTTGGAACGTTTGCGCAGCGCTCACTATGGAGATGGCCATAAACTCATAAACGGACGTCTGTCTAAAAGGACATCACAGTCAGGTCAAGCAATCAGCGGGAGAACAATACGTGCTGCAAAACTCTAAGATCAATATCATATTGGCGTCAAACAGCTCTGGCCGGGCAGCCTTATTGCAAGGGGCCGGCATCAGCTTTAGCAAAAAGGCTGCGGACCTTGACGAGCGGGCCATTGAACAAACCCTCACCATTGATGGTGTTTGCGCGGATCCAGTGGATGTGGCGCAGGTGCTGGCGCGGGCCAAGGCAGAATATATTTCCCAAGGAGAGGGCGACGCTTATGTAATCGGGGCCGATCAGGTCCTTGCACTTGATGGCAAGATATTTGAAAAACCCGCCACCATGGATATTGCCCGTCATAATCTGCTGAAATTTCGTGGCCGCACGCATTATCTGCACGCAGCGGTTTGTGTGGCGAAAAATGGCGAGATGATCTGGCAGCATGGGGAAACCGCCAGCATGACCATGCGGGATTTCTCAACTGATTTCCTGGCTGACTATCTGGTGGAGGCTGGAGAAAGCGTTAAAACATCGGTGGGAGCTTACCGGCTGGAAGAAACCGGTATTCATCTGTTTGAAAAAATAGAAGGTAGCTATTTTACCATTCTTGGTCTGCCGCTCATTCCCTTGCTTGGTTTTTTTCGCGAGCAGGGGATTGTTGTCAGTTAGTGGCTTGCTTCACCTAAAATGTCGGGTTGTGCTTTGTTGCCACTGCACCCTGGGGCAAGCTCGGGGTGCGGTATATTATAATGCCGTTCTATTGCAGCCCAAAACAGTTCAGGTGAGGCAAACGTTTAGGCGGCCACGGAGCGCGGATGCTCGGTTACGGCCTTGATCCAGCTTTCGACTTTTTGTTTGTCGGGCATGTTTTCGCAAGCGCGCAGGTTTTGCCCGGCTTTGGTTTGACAATAAAGGCTCATCAGCCCGTGCAGTTCACCGGCCTGCATTCTGGCCACGGCGCGACTTGTCTTGACGCCGGCGGCTATGAGAATTTGCGAATTTCCACCGCGAAGTCCGGCCACTTCACACACCAGACGGGCCTGATCCTGCCAATCCTTGAGTATTTGTTTGCTGATCCACCTGGTATCCAGCTGGGTTGCAAGATCGAGCGCATCGGCGCTTAGCAGATCGGCCACCGTATAGATGCCAACGCGTTGTAGACGTGCTTCGGTCTTTTTGCCAATGGAGGGCGCTTTTTCAATCTCATCGCCGAGTTCGAGATAGAAACGTGGGGACCGCTGATTGGTTTTGGTTGTGCTGGCAACCGACTTAATATCTGCTTTTTGTGTTTGTTCAATATCGGGGGCAGGGGCGCTGTCAGTTTTTGGTGCTGGTTTTTGGGGTGCACGACGGGCGCGCCGGGTTGCAGGCATTTTAAACGAACGCCGCTCAAGGACTTCTTGTTTATGCAAAGCACGTACTTCGCGGTCATCCTCATTGAGGTTTTTCTCGACTTTACCGGTGGCTTGCAATTCATCATAGGCGTCTTGCACGGCGCGAATGGCCTTGGCATCGTCCAGCTTGCGCAGAACCCAGCGCATGGGGATGCCCAGCGAGGCGACAAATGTATCAATGGTCAAATTAACCTGTGGCGGCGCAACGGCGGCTTCACGAAAGGCGCGATCGAGAATACGTGAAAAACCAAGGGAGGCGTACATCACCAGCTCCGACAAGAAGCGGTGGCAGTTTTCATTGAGGCCCTCAAGAGGATCAACCACACCGCGATCAAGATTATAGCTGGTAATCAGCGCGTCATAATATTGATGAGAGCGCTGGGCGCCTCGTTGCACCATATCAACGATCCAGTCATCGGCGTCTCCCGTTTCCACGACGAGGCCGCCATAGTCTTTCAAGCCGCGCTGGCGCAACATTTTATAGGATTTGCTGATGCTCCATTCCACAGCCCGATGCATATTGTTTTCGGCTTCGCACTGGGCGGTATGAAAGGGCTGAATGGGATCAGTATAATAATGAGACAGCACGCCCGCGCAATAAACCGCTTCTTCAAACTGCTGGTCGGCAAGAGCACGTACAAATTTATCATACCAGGCGCTGGCTTTTGCAGGAGCGCCGCCCCAGAATTGATCCCCGACATGCAAAACGTGATTTCTAAAATCCTTGAACTCTTTGTCCGGGGCCTTTGAGCCCTCAAGATAGAGATCAATATGTTTCAAGAACAGGCGCTGCCAGCTTGAGGCATTGTCACTTTCAAGATGTTGCAAGGCGTCCATGGCCAGTTTGTGATGGGTGCCATTGGCTTTGGTGGCGTAAACGATCTCAAACAATATGGTCATAACGACGTCCTTTCAAGGCAGGTTTTGTTAACCCTATTTTGAAAGCTCTTAACAGATTGTAAATATTGCTAAGTAGCGGCCAGCGCATTCATCTGCGCTGCCAGTTTGAGATCAAGGGAGGTAACACCGTTCGCATCATGAGTGGTGAGAGTGACATCGACGCGGTTCCAGACATTGAACCATTCGGGATGATGATTCATTTTTTCGGCCTGCAAGGCGGCCCGGACCATCCAGCCAAATGCTTCGCTAAAATCCTTGAACTTGAAACTCTTGAAAATGGCCTCGCGGTCGGTGGATTTTTGCCAGCCGGCGAGGTCCGGCAATTGGTCAGCTATTTGCTGCTGTGACAGTTTTTTTGCCATATCAAAAATCCTTTGCGCACAAGCCTTGTCATCCAGGGTCAGGACCTATTAATTAGGGACGTTCTGTGCAAGGCGTCTATAAGTAACAGGTCCTGACCCCCATAGCCTATCGTGGCAGATCAGACCTAAAGGTCAATCAATATGAAAGCAGGCGGCTGATGTCCAAAACCAAAATTCTTTTCGTTTGTCTTGGCAATATCTGCCGCTCTCCCATGGCGGAGGGAACATTTCGCCATCTTGTCGAACAACAAGGCTGGCAACATCTGTTTGAAATTGACAGCGCCGGGACAGGGGCCTGGCATGTGGGCAATCCCCCCGATAGTCGGGCCACCGCCACCGCACTATTGCGCGGGATTGATATATCGGGGCAGTCAGCGCGCAAAGTCAGACATCAAGATTTTGAGTTTTATGATTATATCCTCGCCATGGATGAGGAAAATCATAGCAATCTGACCCGTATCGCGCCGGAGCAATATCGCCCCAAAATACGCCTGTTTCTTGAATTCGCCCAGGATCAAGCAGAAACGGAAGTGCCCGATCCCTATTATGGCGGCGAGAGCGGCTTTGAACATGCGCTTGATCTGGTGCAAGCCGCGAGCAGGGGACTGCTTGCGGAAATCGAGGACCGAGATTGAGGACTGAAACTGTGGATTGCAATGTCCTCGCGGACAGTGTTGGGGACTGGTCCCCAAACCCCGCTATATATAATGGGGATAAAAGGGGCTGGCCCTTTTTCGTTCGCCGCGCAGGCGATTACTCTTCACTCTCGAATGGAAAAATGTCCTCCACGACATAGGGGCCGCCGCCGGTGGAGGGTTTGGCGGAATAGAGCGCTGCTCGGGTGACGCGAAACGGATCCGGTTGAAAGCCCGAAAAGTCGGCCAGAAACGGCGCAATGGTTGAAAGCCTGGTGCGGGTCAGGCGCGCCAGGGTGATATGAGGGATGAATTTGCGCGGCTCTGGTTCAAGACCAATATTGATGGCGCATTTTTCATGAGCGCGATGTAAATGGTTGAGCGCCTCACATGGTTCAAGTCCGGCCCACAGGGCATGGGCGCGCTTGGTACCGAAATGGCCAACGCTTTTAATAGTGAGATCGAACGGTTCGATCATAAGCTCATCGAGCTGTGCACTATACTCGTCGGCCTGCAACGAACTGACATCCCCTAAAAACCGCAGCGTAATGTGGTAGTTTTCAGGTGCGATCCAACGGGCCGTGATGATGTCGCCGCGCAGCATCATGAGGCGCTGGGAGTGAGGGAGCGGGATTTCTATTCCGGTGAATAATCTGGGCATAGGTTTTAAGTTCGGGTTTAGGGACAGGGGTTGGAGTGGAGGAGATGAACCTGTTCAAGTTCATTGAGAATGTCGTCGCCAAGGTCAAGCTCCACAGAGGCAATATCGGTTTTGAGCTGTTCCATAGTGGTGGCACCAATAATGTTTGAGGTGACAAACGGTCGGCTGGTGACAAATTGCAAGGCCAGTTGCGCCGGGTCCAGTTCAAACCGGCGGGCGATGTCGAGATATTTGTCGATGGCGTCATTGGCACCCAAAGTCTGGTAGCGCTGAAGACGTCCAAACAGCTGGTTACGTGATCCTTTGGGCAGGGCGCCATGTTGATATTTGCCGGTCAGATATCCCTGAGCAAGGGGAGAATAGGCCAGCAATCCGACCCCCTCATAATGGGTGATCTCCGACAAGCCGGTTTCGAACACCCGGTTTAAAAGATTATAGGCGTTTTGCACGCTGACAATGCGCGGCACGTCGAGCATTTGCGAGGCTTTCAAATAGCTCATGGTGCCCCATGGGGTTTCGTTGCTAATGCCAACCGAGCGGATTTTACCTTCGCTTACCAGCTCTCCCATAACCTGTAATATTTGTTCGATGTCGTTGGCCTCTCCCTCATGGGCTTTGAATGCCAGGCCGCCAAACAAATCCATGGGACGGTCGGGCCAATGGATTTGATAAAGATCGATAAAATCTGTTTGCAGCCGTTTGAGTGAGCCTTCAATCGCTTCGCGGATTTGCGCAGGGTTAACTTGCGCCAAAGACCCATCCTTGCGGAACCAGTCCATCATTTGTGAGCGCCCACAAATCTTGCTGGCCAGCACAATCTGCTCGCGATTGCCGCGTGCTTTCATCCAGCTGCCGATAATCTGTTCTGTACGCCCTTGCGTCTCGCGTTTGGGGGGGATGGGATAAAGTTCGGCGGTATCAAGGAAATTGATGCCCTGTTCAAAGGCATAATCCATTTGTTGATGGCCCTCGGCTTCAGAGTTTTGCTGCCCCCAGGTCATGGTGCCAAGACAAAGTTCCGAGACAAAAATCTCGCTATTGCCAAGTTCGTTTTGTTGCATAGTGTCCCCTGAAAAAGATCGATTTGAACGCGCCTGTTCCGCTTCTATATACACAAAACACTCACAATCGGAACGAATTTGCGCCATAGGGCCTTCCTATAGTACAACTCTGATGAGTTTCCATTTAAGCGGTACTATTCAGGAAATTTCAAAATATATTGCAAAGGCCACTCTAAACAAAATGGCAAAAATACTCTCCATCTCTTCCCAGGTTGTGTGCGGATCTGTCGGCAATTCTGTGACCCAGTTCGCGTTGCAGCGCCTTGGCCATGAGGTCTGGGGTCTGCCCAGTGTTTTACTGTCGAACCATCCTGGCCATAAAATATATGGTGGCGCGCGTTTGAATTCCAAAATATTGCGCCCGGTGCGTGAAGCGCTGGAATTTGCCGGTCACCTGAAGCAGGTGGAGGTGGTGATGACGGGCTATCTGCCGACCAAAGAGCATGTATTTATTGCCCTTGATGCGGTGAAACAGGTGCGTAAATTAAATCCCAAAGCGCTTTATCTCTATGATCCAGCCCTTGGCGATGATAGCCGGCCAGGATCGCCAGAGGGTCTATATATTGATGTCAAAGCCGCGGAATGTCAGCGGGCCGAACTATTGCCGCTTGCAGATATTGTCACGCCAAACCGGTTTGAACTGGAATGGATGACCATGCGTCCCGTGATGGATCCGCAAACTGCACTGGCGGCCATTGACCAGCTGGGTAATGATCGTGTGCTGGCAACCTCTATTCCCGGAAAATCGGGCAAATTATTGAATGTGCTGGCCGGAGATCATGCGCCGCTGGTGGCAAGCGTCGACCACCTGGATAGTGCTCCTCATGGCACCGGAGATTTAATGGCGGCGCTTGATATTGGGGCCGTGATGAGCGGCGAGCCTCCCGAACGCGCTATTGGGCTGGCCACAGCTGGCGTCGAAACGGTGCTGCGCGAAAGTTCGGACCTGGAAGAGCTGAACCTTATTGGCTCGCAAGATCTTTGGGCCAATGTTGAAGCCGCGGCAGTGACATCGGTTAAAGAACTGGTTTGACCCTGTATTATAGAGGCTTAAACGGACTTCGTAGCAATTCCGCAAGACAAATCAAGTGTGACTGTTCTATCTTTTGTCCATGAACAAAGAACACACACTTATCGATTATGAAGCGCGCATCAAACGGGTGATCTCTCATATTTACGATCATCTTGATGAAGATCTCAACGTCGACAGATTGGCTGAAATCGCCTGTTTTTCCCCTTATCATTGGCACCGTATTTATCGTGGACTGACCGGAGAAACCGCCGCGCAGACCGTTCGGCGTTTGCGTCTACACCGAGCGGCGGGGGCTCTTGTTGAGGGCGAAGAAACCATCGAGCAAATCGCTGGCAACGCGGGCTATGGAAGCATTGAAGCTTTCAACCGGGCCTTTGCAAAAGATTATCACAGCCCTCCGGCCGCCTATCGAAAACAGGCGATAGCCAGCTCTTTTTTTTCCCCTGTTTTAACAAAGGACAAGCACATGAAAGGTGTTGAAATCAGACAGCTGGAGCCGATCATACTGGTATGTATCCCTCATAAAGGATCTTATATGGAGATCGGCAAGGCCTTTCATGAACTCGTTGTCTGGGCCACTGCCCGAGGGCTGGGGGGCCAGGGATCGCGCATTATTGGTGTGTATTTTGATGATCCAAGTACGGTCGCTGAAAAAGATCTGCGCGCGTTGGCTGGCGGCGTAGTGGATGCGGATTTCGAACCAGATGACGAAAAAATCGAGGTCCATAAACTGGCCGGTGGCCGCACAGCGGTTTTGCTGCACAAGGGTCCCTATGAACAAATTGGCCGCAGTTATGACTGGCTTTATGGCACCTGGCTGCCGCAAAGCGGGGAACAACCAGCCGATGCCCCTCTGTACGAAGAATATCTCAATGACCCCCAGACCACACCGCCAGCCGAGCTACTGACAGAAATCTGTATGCCGCTGAAAGACTAAGAAGCCACGGATGGTCGTTTTGACTGGACGCATCCAAGCTACGGCCTTACCCTTCCTTGACGAAAATAAGAGGAATAGGGAGGGTTGTATGCTGTATGCATTTATCTGCACGGACAAGCCGGGGGAGGGCTTGTCCTTGCGCGCGCAAAATCGTGACCAACATTTGGCCTATCTGGACAGTCTTGGCCCTGTCATGAAAAGTGCGGGCCCGTTCATGAATGAGGACGGATCCGAGCCGCGCGGCAGTCTGGTGATTGTCGAAGCGCAAAATATGACGGCGGCCGCAGAAATCGCCGCCAACGATCCCTATGCCATCGCTGGTGTGTTTGAAAGCGTCGATATCAGGCCATGGAAATGGCTGCTCGGTGCCCCAGATGGAGTGTCCTGATGGCGTATTGGTTGATCAAATCTGATCCCGAACAACGTTCTTTTTCCGATCTTGCCGATGATGGATGGCAGGGCACAGAATGGCACGGAGTGCGCGAAGAGGCTGCATTTGATCATTTTACGGCCATGCAGGCCGGAGATCTGGCCTTTTTCTATCATACAGGAGAGGAGCACCGGTGTTTCGGCATCCTTCGCTTGATGAGTGCCGCTCATGGTGACAGCACGGATGAGAGCGGCCAATGGCTCAGTGTCGACGTGGCGGTTTTTTTACGACTGATCGCGCAAATCCCCCTTTCACTGGTGAAAAATGATGCGCGCGTAAAAAGCTTTGCGGAGCGGGTCGAAACTGGTGCCAGTATTCAGCCCGTTTCGGATGAAGAATGGGCGATTATTTGCGAACTGGCGGAGATGCCAAAAATACCGAAATAGGGCGGGGTTCTAAGAGTGTATAATGAGGGAGTACTGTAATGAGTGAAACGGATCAAGGCGAACAATCAACCCTGATGGTTATTCGGAAAGAATTGCAAGCCGCGCTGCAACAGCCGCAAAAATCAAAAATACCACTATTTATCGCGGCCCTGGCGGCATTGCTTTCCATCGTCAGTCTGGCCGATACGGAAATGGACAAGATCGCCATGTCTGCTCATATCGAATCCGCCAATAAATTTGCCTATTTCCAGGCCAAGAATATTCGCCAAACCGACAGCAAAATTGCCGCCCAGATGTTTGAGAAACTTGAAGCGCCAGCCCTTGCCGCCTTTTGGAGCGAGAAAGCCACCAGATATACAGCGGAAAAATCAGAAATTATCAAGGATGCCAGAGCCCAGCAAAAAACCAGGGAAAATGCCTTGAGCAAAGGCGAGTATTATAAAGTCGGGGTCACCCTGCTGCAAATTGCCATTGTGCTGGCGTCGGCATCCATCGTTGTTGGTGGGGGATCTTTGTTTGCAATAAGCATGGTGCTGACGCTTGTGTCGCTGGTTTATTCCATTAATGGCGGTTCTTTGTTTTATGATATTCCCACCAATCCCGCTGGAATTTTGGATTGGGGCAACGGGATGGTGCTGCAATTGCAAAAAACCCTGAGTTGATCGCTTTATGGTTCTATGAGCTAGCCCTTTGGCACGGATGCTGCTACATAGATCTGCAAAAGCGAATATGAGTTAAGGACAGCCGCAGAAATAACCGAATCGTTTAGCTTGTCTTTTTGCTCGCCAGTGTCGTTCCACAAATGGTTATATAGCCCGCTATACGCCCATTTGTGCGCCTAACTGACGAACAAAAATCCGGCGCTATCCGAAGCACTT
>JAJRRW010000116.1 GCA_024279115.1 Alphaproteobacteria bacterium | reverse complement strand
CGGCATTGATTGGCGCTGACAGGGGCGAGAATTTGGGAGCCCCCAGCGTCACAGCCAGCTCCAGCTGATCATTGCTCTCATCATGGTCAGGCCCGCTGGCCACCAGAATTGCCTTTACCTTGACCGCGCCATGGGTTTTTCGTTCATCCAGCAGCGTCAGCTTAATAGCGATCCCTTCGCCGCCATTGCTAAGCGGCTCCAGAACAGCACGGTCACACAATAATTGCCCGCTAAGCGGCTCGAATTTACAGCTGGTGGCAGGACTGGCTGCCTGAAACTTCAACAATGACGGGATCATCACCACGAGCTTTGCATTGGCCGCTTGCCCGGCGCCAAAATTCTTGACGATGATGTCGAATGAGCGTGATTTATTGTCGCTCGAACTCGCCCCTTCGGCAAAGCGGGTAATGCCAATATCAGCCCCTTTGGGCGATCTGTCGATAAATGTTGTCGTTTCGCTTTGATGATTATTTTTGGTGATGAGCTCAACCGACGTGGTGGTTGCGCTGGCTTTGAGCGCAAGGCTCACGGGCTTGCTGCCTTTGCGCTTGACCCTCACATGGATGTCGGTGGGTTTTTCAAGACCCGTTGCCATCGTGCCAAAATCGCACTCGACACGCCTTGTTGCTTGATTGTGCGAACAAAAACTTGCCGGGGATGCCGCCATAAATGTCAGCTCTTGGGGGATCGGCAGGCTTACCCGCACCTGTTGCGCGGGCTTGTCCCCATAGTTGAACACCCGTACCCCATAGGTGAAATCATCTTGTCCCCGTACCGGGTCCATGCTGTCTTGCAAGGTCGTGAGGCCAATATCTGCCTGCGCAAATGCTTTTGAGCTTTGCCCGGCCAACCCTAATATCAGCAAAATGGAAAATAACGACACGACGGTTCGCCAGCGCTTGCAGCAAGCCATAAGGCACCCCATAGAAAAATTGTTTAAACGTGGATGAACAAACAACAAATACAACGGGACAGTCGACAAACAGCCACGAGCCATAGCGACTATGATTCGAGTACACCATTTCTTAGAGCACGCCATTCCTTAACGAAGCTTAAATCACCCAACAACGCCAAAGGCCCCAGAGCAGCCAATGGCAAAGGAAATTTTTCAATAGAAACCAAACGTAAAAGCCCCCGATAACGGCCTGTTACAACCATTATCGGGGGCTATTTAAAATCGCCAAAATGTCTCTATTATCGCTCGAATTTTTTGAATTTTATGCGATGTGGCTCCACGGCATCATCGCCTAAACGGCGTTTTTTGTCTTCTTCATAGTCAGCAAAATTACCCTCGAACCACTCCACATGGCTATCCCCTTCAAAGGCCAGAATATGGGTGGCGATGCGATCAAGGAAAAACCGGTCATGCGAGATGATAACGGCGCAACCGGGGAAATCTTCGAGCGCCGCCTCAAGCGCCGACAAGGTTTCCACATCCAGATCATTGGTCGGTTCATCGAGCAATAACAGATTGGCGCCCTGCTTGAGCATCTTGGCCAGATGCACCCGGTTACGCTCGCCGCCCGACAACTGCCCGACCTTTTTTTGCTGGTCAGTGCCCTTGAAGTTAAACCAGCTGACATAGGCTCTGGAGGAGACGTCTCGTTTGCCCAGCATGATCTGATCATTGCCGTCCGAAATTTCTTCCCAGACATTGAGCTTGCCATCCAGCGCATCGCGGCTCTGGTCCACATAACCAAGCTTGACGGTGTCACCCACCTTGATGGAGCCACCATCAGGCTCCTCCTGACCGGTAATCATCCGAAACAGGGTGGTTTTACCCGCCCCGTTGGGACCAATAACCCCAACAATTCCCCCGGGCGGGAGCTTGAAGGTCAGATCGCCAATCAACAGCTTGTCCTCGAACCCCTTATTGAGGTTTTGCGTTTCCACGACAATACCGCCAAGCCGCGGACCAGGAGGGATGGTGATCTGCATACGAGCGACTTTGTCCATTTCCGCTTTGTCACGCAGTTCCTCATAGGCATTGATACGTGCTTTACTTTTGGCCTGACGGGCTTTCGGGCTGGCCCTGATCCAGTCAAGTTCGCGCTCCAGCGTGCGCTGCTTGGATTTATCTTCGCGGCTCTCTTGTTCGAGGCGCTTGGCTTTTTGTTCCAGCCAGGCCGAATAATTGCCCTCATAGGGAATACCCTGGCCGCGATCCAGCTCCAATGTCCAGGTGGTCAGATTGTCGAGGAAATAGCGATCATGGGTGACCAGCACAATACAGCCCTTGAAGCCATGTAAAAAATGCTCAAGCCAGGCCACGGTTTCGGCGTCCAGATGGTTGGTTGGTTCATCGAGCAATAACATATCAGGTTTTGACAACAGCAAGGCGCACAAGGCAACGCGGCGTTTTTCACCACCAGACAGCTTGTCGACGGCCGCATCTGGCTCTGGACAGCGCAAGGCGTCCATGGCCTGCTCAACCTGGGTATCGAGATCCCACAAATCATGAGCATCGATCTCATCTTGCAACTGCGCCATCTCATCGGCGGTTTCATCGCTATAATTCATGGCCAGCTCATTGAAGCGGTCGAGTTTGGCCTTTTTTTCCGCCACCCCGAGCATCACATTGCCGCGCACATCAAGCGCCTCGTCAAGCTGGGGCTCTTGAGGCAGATAGCCAACTTTAATGCCATCGGCCGCCCAGGCTTCGCCATTAAACTCGGTGTCCATGCCCGCCATGATCTTCAAAAGGGTCGATTTACCAGAACCATTGGTGCCAACCACGCCGATTTTGGCATCAGGCAAAAAGGACAGCCGCACATTGTCGAGAACTTTTTTGCCACCGGGATAGGTTTTGGAAAGCCCATCCAGAACATAAACATATTGGGGAGTTGCCATAGAAATTGCCACGCTCTTTCATTCACAGATTTATTTCGAAATGACTATTTAGCCGCTCTTGCCGATAAGGACAAATGATAAGTGATCCACGGAGCAGCCCAGCGCCTGGCCTTTTGGAGAAAACAGGTAAATTTCATCACTATTCTAAGGGGTTAATGCTTTTTCATCGTTATTTTTCAACGAACATTTAACCTTACTGCTGTTTAATACTCTCAAACACACCAGAAATGTAACGCTTAAAATTGTATTGGGTTGGGTGAATTATGGATTTTGCTACTATTATCGGTGCCCTTGCCGGGATCATCGTCATTCTTATTGCTATTTTTCTTGGCGGCGACTTTGGAACCTTTGTCAATGTCCCCTCCATGTTGATTGTTGTTGGCGGTGGATTGTCAGTTACTGTCATGCGGTTCCCCCTCGCAAATGTCGCCTCGGCGCTGGCGATGGGAGCTAAAATAGCTTTCACCCACAAAAAAATAACCCCAAAAGACAAAATCGACAATATTGTCGAACTGGCTGAACTGATCCGTAAAGATGGCCCGCTAGCGCTTGAAAATGCCGAAATCAGCGACGTTATCTTGAAAAAAGGCTCGCAGATGGTCGCCGATGGCTATGAAGAAGACATGCTGGTCGGTATTTTGGAACGCGAACGCGACCTCTATCTTGATCGCCTGAGCGAAGCCTCCAAGATTTACAAGCAATTGGGAGATGCCGCACCGGCCTTTGGCATGATCGGTACCCTTGTCGGTCTGGTACAAATGCTCTCGACCATGGATGACCCCTCGGCGATTGGCCCCTCTATGGCGGTTGCTCTGCTGACAACGCTCTATGGAGCGATTATCGCCAACGTCATCGCCCTGCCGATTTCCGACAAGCTTGCCACCAAAAGCAAGCATGAGGAGGTCAATCAGACCCTGACCATTGATGGTGTATCTCATTTGCGTGCCAATCGCTCTCCCCAGCTGATCAAGGAAATGCTGTTGGCCTATCTGCCTGAAAAAGAACGCCATATTGCCGAGATGGAAATGGCGGCGGCTTAAGCTGCAATGAATTCGAACACGTGCTTGTGGAATGGAGTTGAGTAGATGGCAAAAGTGAAGTGTGATTGCCCCAGTGGCCTGCCAGAATGGCTGGTAACATTTGCTGACCTGATGTCGCTGCTTGTCTGTTTTTTCGTGCTGATCATTTCTTTTTCCATCCAGGACAAGGAAAAGCTGCAAGTCGTTGCTGGCTCCATGCGTGAAGCATTTGGCGTACGCGAAGTGGCCCGTAAAGCCGGCATGATCGAAATCGAAGGCGCCCCCATTCGCGAATATGTCAAATCGGTCAGCGCCGTTGCTGATGAAGCCAAAGACAGCGATTATGACAGCGTCCGGCAGGATGAGCGCTCCAAGCAGGGTCCTGAAGCCAACACACATGATATAGAGCGCAATGAAATCAGGCAGACAAAACAGTTTGCCCTGGCCGCTGCCTCCCTGCGTCAAGCGTTTGAAGAAATGCCTGAAATCCTCGAGATTTCGGACAATATCATGATCGAGATTACTCCAGAAGGATTGCATATTCAGCTGATCGACCAAGATGGACGCTCGATGTTTCCCCAAGGCTCCAGCGAACCCTATCCGCGCACCCACAAGCTGCTGGCCAAAATGGTGCCGGTGCTGCGCAAGATGCCAAACCGTATCGCCATTACCGGCCATACGGATGCCACCAAACTCTATGCCCGCTCTGACTATACCTTGTGGGATCTATCGAGCGACCGGGCCAGATCAGCGCGCAAGATCATGGCCCGCGCCGGCATGCCCCATGATCGCTTTTTCACCATTGCCGGTAAAGCCGATAGTGATACCTTGTTTCCCGAAGATCCCTTCCTTGCCGCCAACCGGCGCATCTCTATTCTTGTAATGTCCGAAGCCCCGCCCCTGCCAACAGATATGAAGCCCTGAACGGAAAGCGGGCCGAGTATCGATCAGATCTCAATAGGATTGTCGCTCAACTCTTCCAGAATTTCAAAAAATCCTGCAAAAGAGGCTGGCAGCTTTTTATGGCCTGCAACTGCTCCATAAAGCCCTGTTGTTTCTGTTGCGGGGTCAGTTGCGGATCGTGCATGATCAGGCGAAAGGGTCGCAACGCCAGTGTTTTTTTCATGTCCTGCGTATGCCCGAAAAGTTCTATGCTCCGAAATCTGCCTCGAGAACAGGGATTCGCTTTTTCGTCGCACTGTCGTAGCATTTGATTAAAAACAGGATTGTAGCATGGCACAGAAATCGAGTGGACCGATGCGACATGGAAGCTGGTAACCGGATGCGCAAAACTGGCCCAGGTTGCGATAATTGTTATGCTGGGAGGTTCGCGGAACGTTGGCATGGCATTCCCGACCATCCCTAGGCACAGGGCACTCTTTAATACCGCCATTTGATTGAGATACGACATATTACAACATTTCAGAAACCGCAGCTACGGCCCGGCCCAGCCTAAGAGCCCAATTCAAAACTCCTCACTGATTTTATTGACTTTTTACGGCTCATTATCGGCGCAAATCGCCTTAAAAGGGACGCCAGCCCCGTTCTGCGACAATTTGCTTGATTCTGAACCGGAAAATACCAATAAAATCAAGCAATGAGTTTTGAATCGGACTCTAATAATAAAGTGTATTCGATCATGCCTGACAACGAAATCAAAGCCCGGTTATTTTTTTGGGAAGGTAGCGTGCTTTTCTTTGGTCCGCTCAGTGACACCACCACACATAGCCATCATGCTGCACAAATAACCATCGGGCTGGATGGCCCGTTTCACCTAAAAATGAGCGGCGTTCTGCATGAAACACGCATCATCACCATCCCGCCCAATCAGCGGCACCAGCTGGATGGGGGCCAAGGCAAATTGGCCATTGCCCTGATCGATGGCACTTTGGACCTTGGGCGCGCCATTGCGGCCGGAGGTGTCATCCCCGTCTGTGACCGCCTTAACGAAATTCCTGCCACGATTGATGAAGCGAAAAACTATTTGAAGCACCTGACCAAACACACAGCGCAACAAACAACATCACAGATTGACAAACGCATTGCACGAGTTTTAGCCGTTCTGGAAAAACCGGATGACACGCCGACCAATGCCGCCACTTTAGCAAAGCTAGCAAACCTTTCCCAAAGCCGTTTTTTACATCTGTTCAAGGAAACCACGGGCCTGCCCCTGCGCCGCTATATCCTTTGGCGGCGGATCATCAACAGTATTGAAGCCGCAGGACAAGGTGCCGACCTGACCAGCGCAGCCCATATGGGGGGCTTTGCCGACTCCTCGCATTTTTCCCGTACATTTCGCGAAACTTTTGGCCTTTCACCGTCAAAACTGCTGAAGAACAGCCAGAACATTCAAGTTATCACCCGTTAGCCTCGCTATTTTCTTCTTAACAAGAGGAGAATTGACATGGAAAAGCTGACGAAAGCAACCGAACTGCTGGATTATGGCAGTCCGGATCTCGCCGCTCTGATCACAAAAAGTGGCTGGCGTGATTTGCCCGAATTTGACCGCATCGGTGCGGTTTATATCTTTGTTCGTGACGAGATCAAATTCGGCTATAATGTTGATGACGCCATCCCGGCCTCTCAGGTTTTGCAAGATGGCTACGGACAATGCAACACCAAGAGCATATTCCTGATGGCACTGCTGCGCGGGGTTGGTATCCCTTGCCGGTTGCACGGCTTTACCGTTCACAAAAACCTGCAACGCGGAGTGGTACCGCCGCTGGTCTTCCCGATCGCGCCTGAAAGCATTGTGCATTCCTGGGTCGAGATCAATTATAATGGAGAATGGCTGAATCTGGAAGGTTTCATCCTCGACAAGGCCTATCTGGGAAAACTGCAGGCAAGTTTCCCGAGCAAAGGTAAGTTCAGCGGATACGGCGTGGGTACCCGCAACCTGAAATCCCCCGATGTGGACTGGATCGGCAAAAGCACTTACATCCAGAATACCGCCATTAATCAGGATTTTGGTCGCTTGGATACCCCGGATGATTTCTACAAACGCCACAGGCAGAATTTCAGCCCCCTGAAAGGCTGGCTCTACCGTAACATTCTGCGTCACTGGATGAATGCGCGGGTCGGGACAATCCGTAAGGGCCACACCCCAGAAGATTTGGCAACATTCGGCTATGAGGCAACAACCACCCCTGCCAAGTTGTAGGACTTCGCCTAATCATGTCCATTTCTGTTTTCTCTAAACGAGCGAGAATATTTGACACCGCTTACGGCTGGATTGCTGAACGCAAAAAATGATTGATCGCAAGCACAAATTGCCGCTCAATCGCCAGTTGGCGGGATGGGCGGCCTTTTTACAAATTCACTGACTTTACAGCGCATTTCTTCTCACACATCAATCATGTGGTGTTCTGAAAACTTGCGCACTGGCTGGCTCACAAATACCAGACCCGCTTTTGAGAAAATCGTTAAAGCCATGAAAACCATGCCCAGAGGCGATGAACTGATCTGGGAAATCAACATCCCCGACGGCCTTGGCGTGGCCATCGATATTCAGGATTTTTTTGAGGTGTTTGGCAATCTGCTGGACAATGCCCGCAAATGGGCAACCCATAAAATTGTCATATCCAGCGAGGAGATGGAAGGCCAGATCATCGTGTCTGTGCAAGATGACGGCCCCGGGGTGCCCAACGATAAAATCGACAAGGTGCTCAAGCGCGGCAGACGGCTTGACGAGCAAAAAACAGGAACAGGACTTGGCCTGCCCATCGCCGCAAAAGTTCTGGAGCATTATAATGCACGCCTGGTCTTTAAAAACCACCAAAGCGGCGGCACCTGCGTCTGCATCTATTTCCCCACCCATCATCTTCAAAATGAACATACATCCAAACCATTGAAGTGATGCATGTTTTACAAATTATCTGATCCTCACATCTTCCTGACATTGCAAAACCGCCAGAGCCGCCGCATCCACCGTAAAAGACAAAATTAAAACGAGACAAAAAAACAGGGGAGGCTGAACCAGCCTCCCCTGTTTGGGACAAATAAATGTTTGAATTTAATCCTTGTCCAGTAATTTTGACAAGGCCGCTTGTTCATCGCTGGAAAGCGCCTTGATCTTGGGCGCCGGGACACCGCCATTGCTGGCTGTTGGCTGGGCGCGAAAGATCATAAAGAAATACCCCCCCGCCAGCAGCAAAAGCGCCAAGGGGCCAAACCACAAGATGAGGGTGTGCATAGCAATGCGCGGCTTGAGCAATACATATTCACCATAGCGATCAACGATAAAGGACAGAACCTCCTCATTGGTATCGCCTTTGGTCAACCGCTCGCGCACCAGCACCCGCAGATCTTTGGCAAGTTCCGCGCTACTGTCATCAATAGACTGGTTCTGACAAACAAGGCAGCGCAGATTGACCGACAATTCGCGAGCCCGCGCCTCCAGCTTTGGATCGCTCAATATTTCACCTGGCTCAACCGCCACGGCCTGAAAGGATGGGGCGATCAAAAGAGCCGCAAGCATCAACAAGGTGGTAAGGGCAAACTGTTTCATGGAAAAGACCCTTATTCTGCCGGAACTGCTGCTGGCTGTTCCTTTGCCCGTTTGGGAGCACCGATCCGCAAGCGCCGATCCGACAAAGAGACAAGACCACCCAGCGCCATAATCAGACAACCAAGCCAGATCAATCTGATAAACGGATTGAAGTAAAACCGTACCGTATAGGCCCCTTGCTGTAACTTGTCACCAATCGCCAGATAGAGATCACCGTTCCAGGCATTATAGATGCCGGTTTCCGTCATCGGCATTTCCGAGCGCATGATATAGGTCCGCTTGGCCGGGCGAAGGGTGGCAATCTGCTTGCCGTCTTTCATCACATTGAAGTTTCCCAGCTTCTCGGTGAAATTTGGCCCCCTTTCCTCGACAACGCCATCAAAACGCACTTCATAGCCGGCAATGGTTTGCTTGTCTCCTGGCTTCATTGCAACGATTTTTTCAGTATTCCAGACGCTTGTCGCGACGGAACCAATGACAAAAATACCGATGCCGATATGCCCGAACATGGAGCCATAGGAGGCGCGTGGCATATTCAGCAAACGCCGTCCCACTTCGCCCCAATTGGTGCGAAAGGCCTTGGCGCGCCAGAGAATTTCCGAGATGGCACCAACGACGATATAAATACCAAGCCCAATCAATAGTGGCGCGAAGAAAGACGAACCAGAGGTCACTGAATAGGTCAAAACCACCACCAGAATAGCAATGCCGACAGCCGCATAAAGACGCTGTGCCGCGCCGCGTAAATCGCCTCGTTTCCAGGCCAGCAAAGGACCAAACGGCATGGCCAGCAGCAACGGGATCATCAAGGGCGCAAAGGTCAATTCAAAATAGGGTGCTCCAACCGAAATTTTGTACCCAACTGCCTCTGTAACGAGCGGCCACAAGGTGCCGATCAGCACGGTTCCGCACGCAATGACCAGGATCATATTGTTGAACACAAGCGCGCCTTCGCGCGATATAGGCGCAAAGATGCCGCCTTGCTTGAGATCAGGAGCGCGCCACGCGAAGATGGCCAAAGCCCCCCCGGTAAAGAAGGCGAGAATTCCCAGAATAAAGATACCGCGCTCTGGATCCACCGCAAAGGCATGCACCGATGACAAGACCCCAGAACGGACCAGAAAAGCCCCCATCAGCGACAGGGAAAATGTCAGGATCGACAGCAAGATCGTCCACAGCTTGAGCGCTCCGCGCTTCTCGACAACAAGCGCAGAATGCAGCAGTGCTGTGCCCGCAAGCCACGGCATGAAGGAGGCATTTTCAACCGGATCCCAGAACCACCAGCCACCCCAACCAAGCTCGTAATAAGCCCACCAGGAACCAAGTGCAATACCGATCGTCAGATTGACCCAGGCAAGCAATGTCCACGGACGCACCCACCGAGCCCAGGCCGCATCGACCCGCCCGTCAATCAGAGCGGCAACAGCGAAGGAAAAAGCAACCGAAAAGCCCACATATCCCAAATAGAGAAACGGCGGATGAATGGACAGGGCGAAATCCTGCAAAAGCGGATTGAGCCCCTTGCCATCAAGAGGCGGGTTGACAAGGCGTTCAAACGGATTGGACGTGAAGATAAGGAACAGCAAAAAGGACAGCGAAACCAGGGCCTGTATCGACAACACATGGGTTTTCAGGCTGGGGGGAAGATTACGCCCAAACATCGCGACCATCGCCCCATAAAAGGCCAGGATCAGCACCCATAAAAGCATCGAGCCTTCATGATTGGCCCAGACGCCGGAAATCTTGAAAAACAATGGCTTGGCCGAATGTGAATTGGCAAACACATTCTTCACCGAAAAATCGGACGTGATATAGGCCCACATGAGCGCCAGAAAGGAGATCAGCAAGAGCAAGAGCTGCACTTGAGCCGCCGGGGCGGCAACGCGCATCAAGATCGGATCGGATTTGTAACTGCCCCACAATGGCACTGCAAATTGCACCATCGCAACGATGGCTGCCAATATGAGGGCGAAATGCCCGGTCTCCACGATCATTAGTCAAACTCCCTTTAAAACCACACGCCCCGTTGGGAAGACCCTAGGGGGCTCTGATCCTGTTTTTTTATATTTTGATGCCAGCTTAACCTACTGGCTTTTATCTCGACAACCCACATTTTCGTTATCGACTATCCCAAAGCAGTCCGTTCACAACCAAATAGTCCGGTTAGCTCCCCGTGCCTTTGGCAGCTTTGGTGTTAGTATCCTTCCACACGCCTTTTTTCTTTAGCGAGGACGCGACTTCGGGAGGCATATAGTTTTCATCATGCTTGGCAAGCACGTTATCGGCGACGAAAATACCAGCTGTGTTCAGCGCCCCCTCGGCGACAATGCCCTGTCCTTCACGAAACAGATCCGGCAACACACCTTCAAAGCTCACACCCACATTTTCGGCATTGTCCGTCACCTTAAACGTGATTTTTGTGCTCTGACCGCGGACCACCGATCCTTCCTCAACAAGACCACCAAGCCGGAAGCGCTGTCCCGGCTCTACCTGCTTTTCAACCAGGTCCGAGGGGCTGTAGAAAAACATGATATTACCAGACAATCCCCACAGCACCAGACCAACGGCGACGGCAAGTACGCCAAGCCCCGTGAATATCATTGCCGATCTGCGCTGTTTTCTGGTCATCCCAATCGTTCCTTATTATATAAATCTGGAGCAAAACCCATTATGAGCCAAGCTGAAGTTTTTTTGCCAATGCATCAAGTTGTGCGGCTGCGTTGGCATTTTGCAAATTCTTTTTCGCATCCTTGACTGCCGCTCGCGCTGCTGCCTTTTTGCCTTGCACATTCAAGACATTGACCAGTTGCATCCAGCTCTTGAGATCACCGCCCTCTTCCTTCAAGCGAGGGGCAAGGCGCGCCACCATATTGTTGATCATGGCCTGACGATCCCCGGTGCTCATTTGAGCCGCCGCTTTAACATCATCGGCACTTGGTCCTTTGAGAGGGGCCCCGGTTTGCTTGCGGGCATCTCCCAGCTTGACCACAGGTGCCGCAACGGGCTCCATTCCAGCGATGGTGGTCGGCGGCAAGCCTTGTTTTTTGCGCACTTCATTGAGGCGCGCGACAACAGTGGGACGCCAGACGGCCTTTGTACTGGCCTTTTTCAGCAAATTTGTGAAAATTTCTTCCGCCTGTTTGAACTTGTTGTTCTGCTCATGATAGAGCCCCATCCAGAAAAGGGGCTTGGGGTGATCGGGATCAGCTTTGATGGCACGCTTGAGGATCGGCACCACAGCGTCATCGACAATATTATCATTGGCCAGAACCATGGCATCAGCCAGACCACTCAGGCGCTCGGCACTGGAGCCAAGCAGCCGCAAGGAGTTTTGATAGGCAGCAATCGCCTTGCCATACATCTGGTGGCGCAGATAAATCGGCGCCATGATCTCCCAGCCATTCCCATCGCCGGGATTATCCTCAAGTCGCTGCTCAGCGCGAGAAATCAAAGAGGCCAGTTTGGAACCATCCGGCGTTGTTTGGGCACGTGCCGATAATGGCAAATCGCCTTGCGTAGGGCTGCCAATCTGCAAATAAAGACCAATAGCGAGAAACGGCACGAACAAAACGATCGCAATCGCTGTCGATCGACTTAGCTGTCGGCTCCGCGCCTGCATAATGGGGTGTTCTTCCGCTGTTTCGGCGGCCTCCAAAAGCTTGCGGGAGATCTCGACGCGCGCCGACTGGGCATCTGCTTCTTCCAGCTGCCCCTCTTCCATTTCGCGATCAATGGCTTTGAGCTGATCCTTGAAAACATTCGCGTCATACGCGTCTCGGTTAGAAAGCGTATCACTGCCTCGATAAAGCGGCCGTAAAAGACCAGCCAGCGTCACAACAATCAGCACAATAATGAAAGACCAGAGTAGCATCATTCCTCACAAATTCGTTATCAGATAACAGGACCTGTCGCATTCAAATAACCATAACCCAGTACGGGTCCTAATACGACCGACAGAATGACACAATACAGCATTTTCCTGCAAGAGTTCTCTTTAGAATTACTAAAAAAAGCGCCAACCTGGTAAAGTTCCCGCTTTTACATAGCATATTTTTGAATATCTAATGCAGAATTATCCCCTTTCAAGATGCAACGGTTAAGTAGACCGACTCCAGGAGCCATCCCGATTGCGACAAGCGCGCCCGCGCATGGTTTCTGGCCGTCCGTCAATATAAATGGTGTGGGTATAATCGCGACAGTCACGGGCCCCTACCTTATAGGGCCTTTGCGGCACAACCCGTCCATAATGACCACTATCGGGGTTACGCCATTCTCGCGCCTGGCCAGAGCTGCCATTTTCAAGCGCCTCATATTCGGCAGCTGAGGCGCGGCGGCGATCATTCTCATCTAACGAGCGACCAATCTCACTGCCGACAATGCCGCCAATCAAGATACCTGCAATGGTCGCCGCGACCCGGCCCTCGCCCTTGCCAAACTGATTACCAATGGCGCCACCGGCAACCGCTCCAACCACAGTACCCATATCTTCACGTGGCCCGCCACCGCAACCACTTAAACCAATGGTCAAAGGGATCAACACCACCGCTAAAATCGACTGAGTTTTCATGTTCAAAATCCAGATTTTTGTTGTTTGCGTGAGATCTCCAGCCCTCCATTGAGCGGCCATATCGTCTCACAAATTCGCCTTGGATCATGACGCACCAACATCCGCGCAAAAGCCACAAACTCAATGATCCATATAATAAAGAACTGTGTTGGAAGATTCGGGCAAAATTGGGACATCGCACAATCAAGAAATCGCAACAGGGAGCTGTAATTTGGCGCAAAGCCCGCCCATCTGCGACGCTTCGAGCAAAAACACACCATTATAGAGATGCGCCAGATCGGCAACAATCGATAGCCCAAGGCCAGACCCGGGCAGATTTTCATCCAGCCTTTGCCCTCGCTTCATAGCCTGCGCGCGCTTGTCGCCAGACAATCCTGGACCATCATCCTCTACTTTAATGGTCAGATAGCCAGGCTTGTCGAGGGCTTTTACGACGGTCAAACGAACCTTGCCCCGCGCCCATTTAAAGGCATTGTCCAGCAAGTTCCCCAGCATCTCCTCAAGGTCTTGCTGCTCTCCTCGAAATAACAAACCATCCCCACATTGACATTCAAGTTCTATGTCTTTTTCCTTGTAGATCTTTTGCAAGGTGCGAGACAGTGAACGCGTCACCGGCTGCACACTGGTGGAGCTGCCGATGACGCTGATTTGCGCAGCCATACGGGCCCGATCAAGATGATGGCGCACCTGATCATTCATAATCTTTGTCTGCTTGTCTATAATGCCGGCAAAAATCCCGGCAACCCCCTTCGCGTCCTCTTTGCGCGCCTTGTCAATTTCATTGGCAAGAACGCTAAGGGGGGTTTTGAGGGCATGGGCGAGATTACCGACATGGGTGCGGGCGCGCTCAACAATATCCTTGTTAGAGCGAATGAGCGCGTTCAATTCAATCTGGAGCGGTTCAATTTCCACGGGAAACTCGCCGCGCAGATGATCGGCCTTGCCGGCCCTGATGTCATTTAGTTTGCGCGAAATAACGGAGAGCGGCGCCAGGACATAGCGAACCTGCATGACACCCGCAAGGATGAGACCAAGCCCCAGCACTCCAAGCGCCAGAAACAGCATATTTCGAAACTGCGAAACCTGCCCGTCCAGCTGCGACGAGCTGATGGCAACAATATAGGTATAGCGCTCCGTTTTTTCCCCGGCCTCTTCTCCCCCGGCGATTATCACCTCCTCGACGGCTCGCAAGATCTGCCCCTCAGGTCCCTCTATATATCCATGCTTTAAGGTTTCACCCGGTTGCGGAGCGGCGGGGGCTGGCAGGGACACCAGCCGATGGTCGAGCAAACTGTCTGAAATGACCGTACTGTTCGCAGCGCTGTCAAGCGCCCTGATTTGCCAATACCATCCTGAACACGGACGCTTGAACAAGGGGTTGCCAAGCTCTATTTCTCTGCGCTGAACGGTAGCTTCTTTATCTGGCGCAGCGCCTTTGCCTAGCGCTTTGCCTGCAACCGCCTCCTCTTCATGACCTTCCTCATCACGAGCCTGGCGCACGCTAAGAGCAACGAGATTTTCGAGATGCACCTCCAGGCGCTGATCAAATGTCTGCTCCACGGCAATGCGATAATAAGACGTCAGGACAAAGGCCGTAATTGGCAGCACAATAGCCACAAGAAGAGCTGTTGAAGCCAACAGGCGAAAGCGCAGGGAATTGGGGCGCAGAGCATGTTTCATGAAATTCATTCGTCGCATTTTGCGCCCGGGTCTTCGCGGCAATAGCCAAGCCCCCGCACGGTTTTGATCATCTGATCTGGCAATTTTTTGCGCAATCGACCGATAAACACTTCGACGGTATTGGAATCGCGGTCGAAATCCTGGTCATAAAGATGCTCGATCAGCTCGGTACGAGACACCACCCGTCCCCCATGATGGACCAGATAGGACAACAGGCGAAATTCATGTGAAGTCAGCTTGATGGCCGCCCCATTGAGCGTAACCCGAGAGGCGCGCGTATCAAGCCGCAACGGCCCGACTTCGATTTCACTGCTTGCGTGCCCCGCCCCGCGGCGCAAAAGCGCCCTCACACGCGCCAGGATCTCTTCCATATGAAACGGCTTGGCGACATAATCATCGGCGCCCGCATCCATTCCCGCCACCTTGTCACTCCAGCGGTCGCGAGCCGTCAGGATCAAAACCGGCATATTGCGTTGGTTTCGTCGCCATTGCTCCAAAACACTGATGCCATCCATGAGCGGCAAGCCAAGATCCAGAACAACGGTGTCGTAAGGCTCTGTATCTCCCAGAAAATGTCCTTCTTCGCCGTCCAGCGCCGTGTCCACCGCATAGCCGGCATCGCTCAAGGCGTCAACCAGCTGGCGATTGAGATCAGGTTCATCTTCTACAACCAGTAACCGCACCGTGCCTGTTCCTTGTTTCAACTCTTGAATATATTTGCGACCTAGTAATAATTAATCCCGTGGCGTCGCAGATTGCGCTTGACCCGATTAATGATGCGGTCTTCCAGTTTCTGCCGCTTGCCGGATCGACCACCAATTCTTTTACCACTACGCGCGTCAACGACAATATCACGCACCCGCTTTTTCTTACCAAGCACGGTCAAACGATAAATATATCTACCGCCACGACGACAAAGATCAATGCTGATCACATCTTCGCCGCGCCGTATCGCACGCGCCCGAACGGGACCAGGTTTCATTAAACCGTTTTTCTTGATGATAGTGGGGGAATTAGACCATTTGACACAACCGGCCATCGCCTCGCCGCCATACAGCAACACAACGGCAAAAATCACCGGTGTCAAGGCCCTTACCCAGAAGTATTTACTCTTCTCCAACGTCGCACTCTCCCGCATCTTGCAAACCGCTTAATAGCTGATTTTGACGAAATTTCAATCTGAAGGCAGTTTATCCGAGCAATTATGAACCTACCATGAACTATATAACCATTCCAAATTACAGTAAAAACATGATAAGATTCAATCTCTTAATCAGGATTTCAACAGCTTAAATGACAAAAAAACCCCGCCCCCTCGATGAAGAGAGAACGGGATCTTAAATGGTCGTTTCGCAGTCGAAAATTAACTACGCCCCATATATCTGCGTACTTTTTTGACATAGCGACGTGTAATGGGGTTGCCACTCCACTTCCACATCAGACCTGGGCCACGATTGTAGCAACCAATGGTCGCAGCAACATTTTTGCGAGCCCGGCGATAGCACCAGTTCAGGTATTTTGTACCAGCACGCATATTAATGCGGGGATTGTACAGATTGCCGCGCGCACCCATCATGCGGGCAGTTGCCGGCATAAGCTGCATCAGGCCACGTTCACCAGAAGAGCCTCTGGCATTGACACGCCAGCCGCTTTCAACCGTTACCACAGCCGCCGCAAGGCGCAATGGCAGACCGGCAGGCTTGACGCTTCTAAGCGTTGCCATCAAAGAACCACGGCCATGATTGCGACCATTGCTTCTGCGCTTGTTGGATTTTCTGGCATATCTGCGTTTTGTATATTTGCGGCTGCCAGCTGCTCTACGAGAGGTGCGAGAGGTACGAAGCTTTTTACGCTTGGTATATTTCTTTTTCCTGTAAACCTTCCTGGCGGAAGATTTTCTCTTGACCAAAGCTCGCTTCACGCCCGCTCTCTTTGCCGGAGCGACCGCTATACTCTTGGCGGTGTAGACAGAATCATTCAGCTGCATAATGGAGGCAACAGCTGATTGTGACCCCACAAAAACAGCCATAATAGCGAGCGCACACGCACCCAACCAACTATGCCTTACAGACATCTTGTTTGTAATCATCTTACTTTCCCTGCTTTTTTTCGTTCATTTCGACGGGCTACTCACCGGCACTAGTCAGAAGGAATACATCCCACTACACGAGGTATTATTAACCGGTAAAACGAAAAGGTACTTATTGCCCATAAAAATTACCTCGCTTAGTGGCGGGCTTCTAGCACAGGAATTATGATGTTACCAACTAATTTTGGCGTTTTTCATAAAATTAGACTTATTTGCCACATCTCTACTTTGGCAACACGTATAAATTGTCACATGCCTATAAATTGGCTTAAATAGTCACAACTTTTGATTGTATTTTACAATATCTTTTTGAACGATCTAGGTAATTGTAGATCCGTGCAATAGCGCACT
The DNA here is from genome assembly GCA_024279115.1 of Alphaproteobacteria bacterium. Classification (GTDB taxonomy): domain Bacteria; phylum Pseudomonadota; class Alphaproteobacteria; order Rhizobiales; family JAKIUO01; genus JAKIUO01. Next base: position 33,938 of record JAJRRW010000116.1, on the reverse strand, counting down.
GGCACAAAGCTAGAGGCTGATCTAATCCATTTCACGACCAATTCACAGGTTTTGAGGTGTGGCAGATTGTCTACACCTAACTCGACAAGCCCAGATGCCTTTTGCCTGGCGATACACCTACAAACAACAAGCCGTTCTGCGGAGCTGTCCCGCGCCCCGCCCCAAAAGCAAGCCGGTCTCCTTGCGCGGCCCCAAACCTTGCGCCCTGGTGACTAAAACATTGCTGGCCCCAGTCGGTTGCGGGCAAGCGCTCTAAACAACACACCAGCGATAAATCCACCTGCTTCCACCAACTTGAGCACCTGATCGACAAGTTGAGACTTCTCCTCCGCGCTAAAGCCGTTAAAACCCAAAACATCGAGTGCCAGAGCGCCAAGGCCGATGAGATTGGCCCATATTGTCCGGCTCGAAAGATAGCTTTTCCATTGATTCATTATTGTCTCCTTGGGGTTGGTTGAATGGGGGGTCGTGGTATCAAGTGGTTTTGTCTGGCTCGTTTGCGAGCTGATACGCATCAGCACACGCCTTGATCGTCGGCCATACAGGCCATCGGCACGCAAGCCATGTCCCGCTTGAAAAGCTTTTAGCCGCCGCAATGTCTGGTGACCAAACAGTCCATCAACGGCAATACGCCGCCCTGTGGCCCGCAACAGCAATTGCAAGCGCGCGACTTGCTTGCCGCGATCACCAAATTGCAAAAAGTGTGGATCGACAACGGACCTGGCGCGGGGCTTCCAGATCGCCATGGTGCGCCTTAAATAGCGCCGCCGGTCCTGCAGGCCGTTATAGCCGCCATTTATTCGTTTGGTGATGGCGCGGATATCATTGCGGTCCGCAAACCTGTTGAGACCATGGCGCTGCCAATATTCGCAAGCGATCCGTAAAGACAGCTCGGGCTTTTGTGCGCGCAGCGGAAATGCCTCCAGATCAACGCCCAAAAGCTGTCCAAAACGGCGGTAATTGGCGCGCCCGGTCAGTTGAAATATGCCCCGCCCCCGATATCTCGAACCATCTGACAATCTGACATTGCCCAGATCACGCCGGTGACCATAACGCCGCCGGAAATATCGGGTACTGCCATATTCCACCAGGGTGCGAAAGCCCCCGGTCTCATGCGCAGCCTGAGCCAGAAAATGACACACACGCAGCTGGTTTGCCGTAATGCCATAGGCCGCCAGAATAGAGGAATGGGCCGCCACCCCCTTGAGGATTTCACTCTTGCCTCCAGGACTAAGCCGGCGCAACTCCTCATAGGTCAATAAAAACAGATCGCGCAAATACTGATCCTTTCGAACACAAAAAAACCGCCAGAAGGCGGGGCTGAAAAAGCACAATTCGGGGTCAGGGCTTGCTGCGTATATAGGCCCGCCAAAGTCTCGTGGCGCCAAGAACTGCCCCCAATACCAAAGTGATCGTCGTCAACACCAGGTTGACATCGGACAGCCAGCTCGCCCAGGCGGGAGAGCTGATCAATCCCCCGGCAATGATTGCATCTTGTTCCTGGGCCGTGAAAAAGTGTTTCATAGGTTCCTTTCTGTTGTGATTAAAGCTGGAGCGTTGTCATGGCCTGATGACCACGCCCGGTGCGCGCGCTCATTTGATAGACCGCCACGTCAAGGCTGGTTTGCAACTGACCAAAATCCATTGTTTGCTGAGCACTGGTGTAAGTGATCGAACTGCCGGAGCTGGCGAGGGTGCGCCGCACAATGCCGTTCTCCAATATATCAACCTCATAGGCTTCGCTGTCTTCAAACAGAGGCACCTCGATCGACGCCCAGCTATCACCGCCCGACCTGGTCCGCCGGGTCCAACTCAGATATATGTCCCCAGCTATCCCTGGCACCGCGCGCAGATGCACGGGCGCAAAGGGTTTATGACCAAGCCCGACAAAGGCCTTTTGATAGGTCCGGTAGGATCTGTGCCCCAGATCATAGGGAGCTGGACCAACCTTCCAGCTATAGTCCAATCCGATTTGATCATCTGTCAGCTCAACAGGGGTCACGGCATCATCCAGAATAATAAAGCGCGCGCCCGCCAGAAGGTCTGTACTTATATGTGGCTCGCTGCCCCCCTGGCCGCGCAACAAACCACTCAGGCGATAAGTCTTGTCGCCGATCAATTGCGCGGTTTGAAACTGCATGACTTCCCATTCACCGCCCGCGTGCTCGATAGCTGCCAGATTGGCACCTGACAGCACATCCTCCCCCTCGCGCGACAAGAGCTCCCCATTATAGATGATCACATCAACACTATTGCCCCAATCCCAGCGAGCCGATGGTCCGCTGGCCAAAGAACTCGCCGTCTCCCCCATGAGGGCAGGAACATTGGCGCCCGCAGCCAGCCCATAACCGCTACCGGTTGGCGACGAGAAAAAACTGACCGCTCCGGGCCACGGCGATTGATAACTTGCAATATAGCCGTTTGACGCCCCTTCATCGCCGCGCAACAAGGGAAGGTCGAGAAACACCGCGAGGGAAGGCCCAAAAATCTTGCCACCGGTCGCCACACCCGCACGGCTTGGAGCCACCGGCATTTTATAAATATGCGGCTGCAGGGACAAGCTTTCGATAGACCGCGCTTCGGCTGTTGCTGTTTGCGACACACGCAGATCTATCTCCCGATCCTTGATGGCAAGGCGCAGCACATCTCCAGGTTCGACCGCAAGATTTGAGGGCGGCAAAGAAAAGACGGCCTTCTCGCGACCGCTCCACACATCGTGCAACCAACTGTCAGCGATGCCTTGCGCCTGCTCTTGCCCAAGCACGATGGGAAGCTGCGCCGTTGCGACGCGATTGGTGGCGACATTATCCCGCCGTGCCTCGACAACGGCCTGACGATAATCGACCACACCGTCGATATAGGTGAGCTTGGCGGACAGCGGCAAATCGGTTTCTTGGGCGCGGGTCAGGCTATAGAGATCCGCATTTTCACTGGCTTCAACAAGTTGCGAGCGCGCAACAGACAAGCTCACGCCGCCCTGCCCCTTATGGGAAAAACGAATGGATCCACCGCTTTCGAAACTGTCGAGAAAAAATGCCATCTCAAGGGGTTGCAGGGCATCGCGCGCCGACATCACGCCATCAAGAATATAGCCTTCCATCATGCCATCCAAGGGGGTCAGGTCATAGCGGTCAAAATCATACTCGCGTAAAACCCCTTCGACCACAGCTTGCAATGGTCCGCCAGCCATACGGCCATTCAACCAGTGACCCAGAAACCAGTTTTTACCATCCGACCAGGTTTCCAAATCGAATGGAAACGCTGGAAAGGGGCGCGCATCCCACGTATAGGCGTAGATTTTTGTCGCATCGACCATACGCCCCGTATAGACACTGGATTGAGGGTTATCGGTTTCGCTAAAACCCTCATGCGCCTCGTCATAATATTCGTAGAAGCTTTGTAGATACCGCCGCTGTATCGTGTCATCTCTGGTCCCGTTGGAATATCTGGGAAAGCCGCTTTCGGAACTTTTACCATCGTAAAAGACATTGGGCTCATTGGCCCCCTTGTCGATGGCCGGGCAACCAACTTCCATCAACCAGAAAGGGTTTGATTGCGGAAGCCAGCTTGTCGCGGACGAGGATTCGACGCCGCCGGGGCGGTCAAAATGCGGTTGGCTCCACCAGCTGGCAATATCTTTATAGCGAAATACCCATGGCTTCCCCGCCCCATCGGTGATCGGTGTGCGGGTCTGGCTATCGCGGTCTGCCTGCGTGGCATAATACCAGTCATAGCCCTCGCCGCCAGCAATATTGCCTTTGAGATAGGCCGGATCATAAATGGATAAAGTACCATTGCCAGCATCCAGATGAGTATCCTCATCGCGCCAGTCGGCCAGCGGCCAATAGCAATCCATGGCGATCATATCAATGTAAGGGCTCGACCACAAAGGGTCGAGATGGAACCACACATCATTGCTGCCATCCGCGGGCTGATGACCGTAATATTCAGACCAGTCAGCGGCATAACTCACCTTGGTGGCCGCGCCAAGCACGGCTTTGACATCGGCTGCCAACTGAAGGAGAGCGTTGACAAAGGGGTAGGAAGAGGCGCCATCGCGCACCTGCGTCAGGCCGCGCAATTCAGAGCCCAGCAAAAACGCATCAACACCCCCCGCCAGCTTGCACAAATGCGCATAATGCAAAATCATGCGTCGCCAGCTCCACTCAACAGGACCGCTATAAACCACTTCTCCTGTCGAAATATCGAAATCAGTGACCGCGCAGGTGCCAATGAAACTTGAGAGCTGCGTGCTGGCGGCCGCCGATTTATCAGGACTGCCAAGCTGCCCTGGCGCTGGGTCACAGGTAATGCGTCCACGCCACGGGAAAGCTGGCTGATTGGGGCCGCCATAGGGATCTGGGAGCACATTATCACCCTGAATATCGAGCAATAGAAACGGATTGAAACAGACATTCATGCCGCGCGCCTTGAGATCGGTTATGGCGGCGATGACCGAGCGGTCGCCGGGCGTGCCACCAAATACCGGCCGCTCGTCATTTTTTGATATTTCATAGGCGGTCAAGCGGCCAAGCCCGGCCACTTTCCAGCTATAGGGTGTGGTGACCTTCTGGCGATTTTCAACACCGGGTTTGACAAAACACTGATCAGCGCGCAAATCGCTGCCAAACCAGCTGACGAACAAGGAGACGGAGCCACAATTTGGCATCATGTCGCGCAATTGATCCATCGACAAAGACCAGTCTGTCCCCCCCATCTGATGATGGGTATTTTCAGACGTGGTTTCCCCCTTGCCCGCATCACGCTCCACCGGCTCTACTTCATAAGCAAACTCCCCTGATGCCGGGATCATGGTCACAGCGGTGATCTTTTGCTCCACATCATCAAGGGCCTTAAACACTTCGAAATTGAACTGCGGAATACGATTGCCAAATAGGTCCAGCGGCAAGCGCTCAAACACAATATAGGCCAGACCGCGATAGGCCGGGGCATTGTTCGCCCCCTCCTTGGCTTCCAGCAAACTGTCCGGTAGTTGCGTTTCGTCACCGCGATACAGCCGATAGGTATATTGAGCAAGATTGATTTCTTTGCCATCCGCCCAGACGCGTCCCAATCGCGAGATTTCACCTTCGCAAAGCACAATCGCGAAATTGGCGTAATATTGATAGCTGGTGGTGATAGTCGTCTGGCTCGGGCCACCGCCAATACCTTTGCTGGAGGACTTGACCGTCTTGCTGTCACGAATGACTTCCTCCTCAAAACGCGTTGCCCAGATAACCTGACCGCCGAGCCGGGCGCGCCCGAAAATACGCGGAACAGGAGAGCCTTCGGAAGAAGAGACCACCTGTAAATCAGCAAGTCGCGCGCCCGTATTCTCGACAATCTTGTTCTGTCCGCTGGCTCCAAACAAAGCCTGATCGATATAGCGCCCGGCAAGCGAACCAATGGCGCGACCGATCACGGCACCAGAAAGGGTCGCCCCCAGCAGGCCGACGCCAGCGGGTAAAAGAGCGCCGCCAACCGCCGCGCCAGCCGTTGCTAAAACAAGGGTCGCCATAAATACTGTCCTCAAAATTTTGAAAGATCGTTGCCAAAATGCGCTTGCCGCGTGGCAGCTTATGCAGCTGGCACCAAGGGATGATCCCCCGCGCCCCCCTTTATCCAGGGTTTGGGGCAAGTCGCCAACACCACGCGCCCAGCAGGCCAATCTGGCAAGCGTAACCGCTCCAAGCGGCTTAATCAACACCTGGAAATGAAAAAACGCCCGCGATATGCCGACGCCACCAGCCCGACAAAACCACCTCACAGACCGGCGCTCCTTCGGTGGCATGGACCATGTGCTGGGGTCCGCTGACAATCGCGGCGTGCTTGGCAACCATGCTGGGACGTAAACGAAAAACAATCACATCACCAGACGCCATGCTCTCAAGGGATTGTCTGTCAAGGTGCCTGGTCGCCGCCTTCAGCATGGTCTCCATCCCGCTGGCTTCCGCCCAGTCCGGGGAATAGGCCGGAGGCGCTTCCGCTTCTTGCCCGTACAGTTCGCGATACACACCGCGCACCAGCCCAAGGCAATCAGCACCAATGCCCTTGACGCTGGCCTGATGGTGATACGGTGTACCGATCCAGCTTGTCGCCACCGCTACAATTTTTTTTCGTGTGATACTCATGATCTGGTCTCTAATTGGCTAAAATTCCTACTGACTAAAACTCTGGCCATCATTGCTGGCATCATCGCGGCCTGGATAAGAGACGATGAAGTCATTGCCGGGCACATGGGGAAAGCCCCTGAAATTGACGTGATTGGAAAACTTGTCCCGGCAGCTCGAAAACTGCTTGTCACAACCAGCGATGGCAGCAAAGGTCTCGCCTGAGGTGATGGCAAAGGCCATATCCTGCCACAGCTCAATAAACACATTTCCGTTCTCGAGGATCCTGTGCTGCTTGATCTCCATGCGGCCCGGCGCATTGGCCCCGCTTTGCCAGATGAGATTTCCACGCGCGAACCAGCCCGATGCAAAACCCTCCAGACCAGATACCGTAAAGGCATGTTTTGATTGCACATCGACAACCGAGCCGCTGACGCGAAAAGAGCTGCCACCCCCCACATCAATGCCGCAACGCGCATCACCAAGCGCCGCATCACAGCCATATTGCACCAACCGCCCCTTGGGTTGCTGCAAGTAATGAGCAAGCCCGCGCACCTCGGCGCTAAAACTGTTCTCGCCCCGCTTGACCTCGCCAAGACTGCCAGAACTCATCAGTACCCGCTGGGCCGGATCCGACCAGTTGACGCGAAAGATTTCCACTTGCGCGTCATCAAAGCGCCCCTGCGCCAGTTCGTCCTCGTTGAGCTTGTCAGATGAAAGCGCCCCCTCCGCTTCCAGATTGTCCGTGGACAGGCCAATCCCGGCGGACAGCTCGCTGGCCGAAAATCCACTGGCGGCTTCATAGAGCGTGTCGTCAAATGTCAGATTGCGGTCGTGATCGGTGAAACCATAGCTGACCCCGTCCAGACGGGTGAGACGCCAACACCAGCAAAGGGTTGTTGCGCCGCTATCAAGATGCGCTTGCATCCCTTGAGGTAATTGTTTCATGAAAGGCTTTCTTTTTAAACGCGGATTTCACGGATAGCGATGCCAGGCACCTGTCCAGCGTCGAAATGTTCGAGATTGATTTCCAGCGTGTCTTCATCAAAACGCACCGGCACATCAAACTCGAAGCCCGCCGTGATGAGCGCCCCAATGGCTGGCACCGAGCCGCTTTTAAACAAGACCTCTCCACTCAAGGCATCGACGGTAAAATCACTGATTTCGGTCTGTTCAATGCCATTGACCGCAAGGCGCACACTTCCTGTCACGGGTTTTGTAATATCGCGTTGCCACGCAGAAAAGGCGCCGCCATAGGTTTTGGAAAGTTGAAACGATACCTGTGCGCCATCTCCCGTGCCCAGCACCTGATCGGTCGGCTGCGGGGTCTTGGAGGGTTTGCAGCTCTTGTAGTCGAGCCGGTCTTTCCAGCGAAACCCATGCAAACGACCTCGGCGCTCTTCGTAAAATTCCATCACCTCATAAAGGTCATCCAGTGTCTTGATGCCATAACCCGCATTATAAAGACGCCGACTATCGGCCCAATTGCTATTGCGCTCTTCGCGCCCGGAACCCAGCACGACAATTTGCGTGCGGCGCTGCGTGCCGGACATCGAGCCATGGGAAATGCTGGTGGGAAAACGCACCTCGTGAAAATTCATGATCTAGAGATTCCTTTCTCCGCGCGCCACCGCCCGGTTGAGCATGGCATTGATCTGCGTCTGCGACCGTTTGAAGCCGTCAACATCTGGTGTCGAGACATTGAAATTGACCGTGATGTTTCGCCCACCGCCCGACTGGCGCACACCAAGGCGACCATCGGCGCCGCGCATCAGCGGCAATATTGCTTCGGGCCCCGCTTCGCCGGCAATCTCCGCTTGACCATTGCCGAACGAAAACGCCGTTGGCGCGGCCACAACGCCGCCCTTGGCAAACAGGCTTGGGGCTCCGCCAGCAGCGCCACAACCGCTAAACAGTTGCGTAAAAGCGCCGCCTACCGCTTGTTCCAAGGGTTTGAACGCCGATTTGAACACCATTTTTGACAGATCAAGTGCCAGGGAACGAAACACTTCGCCCAGGTCCTTGCCCTTGAAAATGGCATCCTCAAAAGCCGACGAGATAGAGCGCGAGAACTGCGCCCCCAACTGTGCCGCTTCCTTTAGTCCGCTATTGAATTGCGACGTGTCGGCATTGATCCGAACCGTCAGTCCGGCAACTTCATCAAACATTTATTGTCTCTCCTTCATCTGGAAAACGGCGCATCAGCTCATCAAGTTCTTTGCGAGCAAGGGGTGCCGCCATTGCCCCATCGCCAAAGCTGCCGCTCATCGCCGCTTGCAGCTCGGGAATGGTCATCGACCAGAAATGCTCGGGGGGAAATTGCAACAGCCCAAGCCCGATTGACATCACGCGCTTCCAGGGAAATGGTTGCGGAGCACTGGCATCAGTTACTTTCCCGGCTTGCTGGGCGCGCCTCTTTTATCTGTTCCTTGCGCGGATTGTTGCTTGTCATCGCCAAAAGTGGCGGTCAACAGCCTTGCCACAACCGAGATATAGCCAGCCGCGCCCCCATCGACTTTCAGCTTGCCGACCTCCTCGTCAGAGATCGTATGACCAGCGCCGCGCAACCCCGCCCCCAGAATATGCATGGCGTCACTGGAGGTGATCCGCCCCGATGCAAACCGCTCGGCAAGCGACAATAAATCCTGCTCACCAAACGCTTCTTCGAGTTCGGCAAGCGCCCCAAGCGTCAGACAAAGCGTCTGCTTGATGCCATCAAATTCGGCACTGATTTCACCGCGATACCTGTTGACCACTATGTTATCCTTCTGGTTTTAAATGAACTTTAGAGAAACCTTTTAAACCGCAACGAAAGCAAGAGCGCCCGCTGATTCCAGTCCCAGCTCAAAACTCACTTCATTGTCATGATTGCCGGAGAATTCGAGTGCAGTAATCTGGAAGGCCCCCGAGATCGTGCCAAAATCTGGAACAATGATTTGCCAGTCTGTGATGATGCCATCAAAAAACAGCTGGCGGGCCCGTTCATCGCTTGCCGCATCTTTGAATACGCCAGAACCTGTGACCCTGGCGCTCTTGATACCGGCTCCCGCCAGCAGTTCGCGCCATTGGCCAACCGATTCAGTATGGGTGATATCGACCGTACCGGCGTTGAATGAGAGGCTTTTGGCTCGCAACCCCGCCATTGTTACAAAGCTGCCGAGCCCGTCATCATCAACCTTCAACAACAGATCCTTGCCCTTTTGTGCAACCATCAAACGTCTCCTTTTGCTTCACTCATGCCCGGCGCTTCATACTATTGCTTGAAGCGCGCGAGCGCACACGATTGTCTAGCGGCCATCCCAAATCATCTCGGCGGCCCTGCCGAAGCGCTATTTTGGATATTTTGCAAACAAAAAGGGTCCCCAAAAGGGACCCTTGAAAAAACTCAGACCACCAAACACAAAACGGCCCCTGACTGAGGGACCGTTTCATAACTCTGCTCAAAAACCGGGTTGATTTTACCCGTTCACAAGATCAATTCTTCGTTCAGTCAATACGCAAACCAGCGATACGAAGCAAGACGCAAACCTTTATAACGCTCAACATTTTCATCCCTCATAAACGAGAGGTAAAATAACGTTTTTGAGAACTCAACGCGGCAACAAACTGCAACTACTCAATTCACTCATACGCACAACAAAAACTTGCAACTACTCTTTACTCTTACTCGCTACAACGCACTACCAGGTCACCAGGGCCTTCAGCTTGCCATCTGGAACGAACAGGAAGAACAGGCCCGGATCAAATTATTATATTCGCGGGGGGCATACACGTCAAACAACTCGGATACTTACTCGCTACTCACAAAACTCTACGCAGCAACTTCGGTAACAGCTCGAAAACGCAAGATGCCGTGATAGGCCTCACCATCTGGATCAAGACGGGCATCTGAAAACTCAAAACGCAAATTTACCAACTCATGACCTTCAACAACCAACGCACCATCATGCAACACACGCCGAACTGCATTCATAATCTCAAAGCACTGCTTTTTACCCTTGCCCTTTGACCAGACATGCAGGATCAGGGCATGCTCGAAACCACTCTCACTACTGGTACTCCAGTCTCGATCGACCGCATTGCCAATCGACACAAATGGATAGGCGGCGCGCTGGGGGACGCTGTCATAAACTCTTTCACCACTCAATAAGGCAACCAACGCAACATCGGACTTTAACGCTTGCACCAAACTCTTTTGCAACAACCAACTGGCACTCTCACTCATGACTTAACTCCAACAACTATTGAGCAACTTTACAAATAGAAACAACAAAACTGGGAGGTACAACTGACACAAATCAAAACGCCTTATCCCCTGATACTATCGGGGCGGATTATATGTGACGGCCCACACAACACAGATGACCGCGGGACTTGATTTCACCTGCGAATGTGAAGCCGTCTTGCCTTCTGGAGTGCTCGTTTGAGTGCCCCTTGAAGACAGTTACCAATTGATCTGGTGACCGTGACGAAAGCAGGGGTGAACCAAGGCTTTTCAAGGGAATTCCTCGTACCAAATTCCAAATCTTTGCCATAATCTCCCTCGCTGATCACCAGATATTCGTCTTTTTTTGACCCGGGGACGACCTTGATAGAGTCCATAAGCCTTTGTTTATTCTCACACATAAACCCATCATACTTAAGCTCCTGGCGCGCTTGATCTCGCAATTGCTCGGCAATCAGTCGCATTTCACGATCAAAGGAAATGCGCTCGAATTTTTCCACAAAATTATTTTCCAGCGATGATTTGAGTGATTCTGGCGATGTCTTCATACCTATAGCTCCCGTTCTTCACAAAGAGCGCGCAACCAGCGCCGCCGCTCTTCCACATCAAGGACGGCCTTGATCTGGAAAACACGATTGTCTTTACGAAAGCGCATCTCGGGCAGCACAGATGTTCGGTATCTCAATGTTATTTGATGGGTGAGGCGCGAGGCAAATTGCCCGGCAGACAACAGCTCTCGCCCGGACAGCGGTTTGATCGCCACCCACAACAGGGCCACTTGTTCCCAGACAAGTATGGAACCTCCCCCGCCATCGCTGGTTTTGGTGGCACTTTCCAAGGCCACCCTGTGGCGCAAGGCACCCGGGTTCATCATACTCATAGACGCACCCTCCGATAAGAATTGGTAAGCATGGAAACCATTTGCGGGACCTCCTTGATCTCAGTGGCCAGAGCAACAGGCTCACGGTTTTCATACCAATGAGCGACCAATAATAAAATCGCCTGACGCAAAGGTTGCGGCACATCAACAGCATTTGAGCCAAAACCCGTCGTCAGGGAAATCTCGATGCCATTATAAGCACGCCCCGGCCTCGGCCTTGATATACTGGCGCGCCATACCACCCGGGAAGGCTGCGAAATCGCGTCAAGGGCATAGCTGGAGCTATCAATCGCGCTGGCCTGATCATCCTCATCATAAAGAGTGATAGCGGTAATTTGCTGCACGGGTCCAAGCGGCAAGGAGACGCTTTGCTGCGCTGGCCACTGGTCCAGCACCAGTATCCATTGCTGTGTCAAAAATGACAGACCAAGCGTGGTTTCCAGATGAATACGCCCCGCAGTGACAAGCGCGGCCAGCAATACATCCTCATCCGTGTGATCAATCCGCAAATGCGCCTTGACCTCCTCCAGCGAGACAGGTTCCAGTGCGGGGCCATTTGCCAAAACAAGCGCCATGATACATTCCTTCAAATTCACTTAAAAGTCTTCACAAAAAAACGGGGGAAGCGAGCGTGGCAGGGAGGGAACACCCCCGCTTCCCCTTTATCACCCGCAAGCGGGTAATTGGAACTATGCCCTCGCCGGGCGGCAGCTTGTTCAGCTGAAAGCAAAGACCAGGATTTGGGGACTGCCCCCATAGGCGCTAACTTAAGTGCCCCCTCGCTGCGCGAATGGGCTATTGCCCAAACCCATTCGGGGGAAGCCCCCCGATTGCGAAGCAGGTTTGGCCGTACCTTAGCGCCTGTAGGGACTGCTCCCCAATGCCATCTGCAAAGATGCCTGCCCGGCGAGGGCTTGCTTTTGAAAGGTGCTTAAACCTAACTAATTCCGAACTTCATCAGCTTGATCGCCTCAAAGTCCTGCACGCCGCCGCCCACACGCTTGGTGGTATAGAACAACACATAGGGTTTGGAGCTGTAAGGGTCTCGCAGCACCCGCAGACCGATACGATCGACAATGAGATAGCCGCGGCCAAAATCACCAAACGCAATGGACGCGCTGTCGGCGGCGATATCTGGCATATCTTCACTTTCGGTGATCGGGAAGTGCATCAAGGTGGGGGCCTCGCCAAGCCGCGTACCTGGTTGCCAGATATAGTTGCCGTCCACATCCTTGATTTTGCGTATCTGCGCCTGGGTTGAGCGGTTCATCACCCAATGAGCATTGCCGCGATACCCGGATTTGACACTATATATAAGGTCAATGAGATTATCCGACGGATCGGTGGCCGCAAAGCCTCCGCTCACACCAGTTGCCACATAGCCAAGATTGCCCCAGGTCCAACTGCTATTGGCGACCCTTGCATAGGATAAAAATCCTTTTGGCTTGTTGATACCATCACCTGACACAAAGGCCGTGCCTTCCTGCTGGGCAAAGGCGATACGCACTTCTTCGGCGATCCATTCATCCACATTGACCGCCGCATCATCGAGCAGGGTCGAGGTCGCGGCTGGCATGGCGTACAGCTCCATGGTTGGAAACGTCAGCTCCGCCAGACTTGGCGAGGTGGTTTCGGGGCGCGCGGCGCTTTCCCCTACCCAGCCGGTTCCTGGTCCCGAGATGGAAAACGGTTTCTTGAAACTGGTGCCAGAGACCTGGCGAATACCAGCAATGGCGCGAATGGGGGAAATATCCTTGAGCGAGCGCATCACGGCATTTTCGGTCTCGCTTGGCACCAGGTAGCCACCATCTGGATCTGATCCAACGGACAGGGCCTTTTTTCCAGGGCGCGCAGATTGCCCGCCTCTCCCTTGCGCATATAGGTTTCAAAGGCCGATTTGTGCTGCAGGCCGGCAACAGAATTTGGCGCTCCCCCGGCAAGTGGTGGACGCACCGACTTTGCAACGATTTGATCCATTGTCTTGTTGAGACGGGCCAGTTTTTCCTCGGTCACCACATCGGCGCTGACCCGTTTTTCAACCTGTTCAAGCCGCTCATCATTGGTGCTTTTAAACTCTTCAAAAGCATGCATGAACTCATCAAACGCCCCCGCCACATCCGTACCGGGTGCCGCCTTGTCTTCATAGTCTGTCATTTCAATTCCTTTTCATCATCTTAGCTGCGCGACGCATGGCGCTCGCCAGCTGCACATTTTGTTCACCGGCAGCGTCCCGCTTGCTGGCAAGGTTTTTAAATCCAGAGCAAATCACCGCCCTGGCATTGGAGCGCGTAAACCCGGCATCCCGCACGAGCCAGCGCTCAAATTCTCTCATCGTAGGTAACGCCCCGCTCTTGACGCTGCTGATCCTTGCTTGTGGCAACATGGGAAAGGTCACAATGGAGATCTCCCACAGATCGACTTCCAAAAGCTGGCGCGTGCTGTTCTTGCGGTCAGACTTGCCGCGCACCGTGCGAAAACCGATCGACAGACCATCCAGCGCGCCCTCGCGCATCAGTGCCAGAATTTCTCTCGACTTGGCGACCTGTGGCAATAGCTGGCCGCGCACAAACAGGCCGCGCGCATCTTCGATAATTTTACGCCAGACGCCGATGGGTTCGCTCGGGTCATGCTGAAACAACATGCGAATACCGCCAGCCCCCCGTTTTTCAAGGCTCGCTGCAAAAGCTCCTTTTGCAACGATATCACCGCCCATATCCTTTTGCCCAAACAGACTGGCATAGCCTTCAAAGCTGCCATCCTGGTTTATGCTTTTGAAATCAAGGGGCGCGAACTTTCGTTCGCACACCGACCATTGGTCAGTTGCGTTCATGATGTTCCAATACTGCTTGAGAAAATGAATGAAGTCACAAGGGCGAGCGTTTCAAGCCTCGGGCATTTTCGACGTTAATTTCAACTCCACGCATCGCTTGGCTGCGAACGGCAAAACCGATAAAGTCCACAGGGCTGTGGCTGTATATTCACCTGGTATTGATTTGCACAAAGAGTTTTTCTAGTGTGCGTGGGCAATCAACAAACTTTGTACAACTTTGACGAAACAGAACGGGACATACGAAATGAAACTGAGTATCAAAGAGCTTAATGTAAAAGATTTAAATGTTGGCTCAAACGGCACCGAGTTTGAAGTTAGAGAACCCAAAGGAAAGTATCTCGGAAAACTTTTTGTAACCAATACAAAACTCATATGGTGCAAGGGGAAAACAGACAAAACAAACGGCAAAGGACTCACCTGGAAAAAATTCATTGATATGATGGAAGAAAAGTAAGTCAGACCTTTGCCACTCCTTTTCGTCATTTCCGGATCAGCAATTTTGCGCCCCGGCGATGACGAAAAGTTTTTTTATCAGTCTATCGCATCGGCCCCCTCAATCGGCCCATAGCCCAGCGCTTCACGCTTTTCGTTGATCGATAGAAAATCCGCTTTGGCGATGCGTTGCCAGCGCGCCTCACGTTCGGAGGATAGTGCCTCTATATTATTGAGATCCGGCTTCAGGCAAATACCCTCCCCATAGGTTTCCTCCAGCCAGTTGGTAAGCGCGCTACTTGTGCGATTAACCAGCGGCAGGATTGTTTGTCGCCCAAAGGTTCGGTTGGCCTCGGCATAGTTGGAATAGGTATTGTCGCCTGGAATACCAAGCAACATGGGCGGCACTCCAAGGGCCAGCGCAATTTCTCTTGCCGCCACCCATTTGGCTTCGATGAAATCCATATCGCGCGGAGAGTATCCCATGGGCTTCCAGTCAAGCCCTCCTTCAAGCAATAAGGGACGACCGGCATTGCTGGCGCCTTGATGAGCACTTTCCAGCTCGCCTTTCAGGCGCTCAAACTGCTCCACACTCAAACTTGCATCCTTGGCATCATAAATAAGCGCTCCCGACGGCCTTGCCGAATTGTCGAGCAGCGCCTTGTTCCAGCTCCCCGCCGCGTTATGAATGTCGATGCCAAAGGCCGCCGCTTCGATCGGGCTCATGCCATAATGATCGTTGAGCGGGTTGAACAAGGACATATGCAGGATCGGTTTTTGTCCCTCAACGCCTTGATGAAAGCGCATCTGCTGACCCGCCACATCATATTCGTAAAACTCGGGCCAGCCATCTGTCCCTGGCACCACTTTCATGCGGTCCGGGCGCAACACATGCAGCTCAATCACCTGTTGATCATGACTGACAGCCTCCAGATAGGCATTGCCCGCCACCATCAAATGCCCATACCAGTCTTCCAGCAGGTCGCGCCCCGATTGCACACTATTGGGGCGTCTCAGCAAGCTCAAAAGAGCATGTTCATCAAGCAACTGCCTGCCCTCGAACAGGTTCAAAGGAACAGAGGCGGCACTTTCTGAAATCATGCGCACACAGCGATAGCATATGGCATTTTGCATAAAGCCTTCGCGGGCCAGCGCCGCATAATCGCGCGGCGTCCAAACCGGCGCTCCCGCACTTTGCATGGCAATCAGCCTGCCTGTGGCGCTTTGTTTTCGCTCAAACAGGTGGGACAGTTTTTGAAAAAAAGATGGCATTAAGTGTGAACTCCAATTCGAAAAACGCCTCGTGAAAACCCTCAACAGATAAAATATTTGCGCTGCACTGGCAGATGCGTCAGATTAAAACGAGGTAGAAACAACAAAAGAGCACCCATCATGTCAGACGATACTCCCCAGGCCTTCAATACCCGCGCCATTCATGCCGGCGCTGCCCCCGACCCAACAACCGGCGCGCGTTCCACGCCGATTTACCAGACCACCGCTTATGCCTTTCAAGATGCAGATCACGCGGCGCGCCTGTTTGGCCTGCAAGAATTTGGCAATATCTACACGCGCATCATGAACCCCACACAAGATGTGCTCGAAAAACGCGTCACAGCCCTTGAAGGCGGCACCGCCGCTGTTGCCGCCGCATCTGGCCATGGTGCCCAGCTGATGGTCTTTCACAATCTCATGGAACCAGGGGATGAAATCATCGCGGCGCGCCAGCTCTATGGTGGCTCCATCAATCAATTCTCCCAGTCTTTCAAAAAATTCGGTTGGGGCGTGCAATGGGCCGATACTCAGGACCCGGCCAGCTTTGAAGCCCTTGTCAGTGACAAAACCAAAGCCATTTTCATCGAATCCATCGCCAATCCCGCCGGTCTCGTAACCGATATCGAAGCCATCGCCGCTGTCGCCCAAAAAGCTGGTGTACCGCTGATCGTCGATAATACAATGGCCACCCCTTACCTGTGTCGCCCGTTTGAACATGGCGCCAATATCATCGTTCATTCCTTGACCAAATTCCTTGGCGGACATGGCAACTCCATGGGCGGCATGATCGTCGATGGCGGCAATTTCGACTGGATGGCCAGCGATAAATTTCCAACGCTCAGCCAGCCTTGCGAAAGCTATAATAATATGGTGCTCGCAGAGGTGTTCGGCGAAGCCTTCGGCAATATTGCTTTTGCCATTGCGGCCCGCGTTTTATCTTTGCGCGATCTTGGCCCCTGCATCGCTCCCATGAATGCCTTTTTGATCTTGAATGGTATCGAGACCCTGCCTTTGCGCATGCAGCGCCATTGCGACAATGCCCTGGCGGTTGCCAAATGGCTCGAAAAAGACAGCCGTGTCGCCTGGGTCAACTATTCAGGCCTTGAAAGCCATGCCAATCATGCACTGGCTCAAAAATATGTGCCCAAAGGCGCTGGCTCCGTGTTCACCTTTGGACTGACCGGCGGCTATGATGCCGGCAAGAGCCTTGTCAACAATGTCAAACTGTTCACGCATCTGGCCAATCTTGGCGATACTCGGTCGCTGATCGTGCACCCGGCCTCCACAACCCATTCGCAACTTAGCGAAGAAGCACTGGTCAAAGCTGGCGCTGGCCCCGAAGTCATTCGCGTCTCCATCGGCATCGAAGACGCCACCGACATTGCCAAAGACCTCAATCAGGCCATGGGGTAAAAGCGCCTATCGGCGCTCGCCCCTCGCCGGGCGGGCAGCCTGTGCGGCCGGCATTGGGGACTAGTCCCCAAACCCTTGATCAAATGGTTTCCAAAGGCTCGCCTTTGGTTCCAGCTGAACAAGCTGCCCCCCGGCGAGGACATTACAAATTGCGCACCCTTGGCTCCACGCCCCCTTTGAGCATCAGGTCGGTGAGCGCCCAGACCAGCGCATCAAGCCGGTCGGGGCTTTTGCCACTTGTGAGGCCGCCGGGGCCAAAATCGCATAATTCATCTTCCAATAAAGGCAAAGAGCCCACATGGTGCACCCGGCCTTGTTCATAAAGAGCCGCGACCGGTTCCGCTCTGATATATTTTCCACGTGTGGCCCGTACCGAGGTGATGGCCACCGATCTGTCGATCTGGCGGATCACCGTCTCGACCATTTCGCCGCCCTGATTAACCTCGGCGACGATGCGGTCGGCTTCAAAACGATGATAAGCATTGACCGCAGCGCGCGCCCATTGCAGAGGCGAGGCTGTTTGTAACGTCAGATCTGACAACACATAGCCGTGCCCTTGCTCGCACAAACCCGCAACAATCAGCCCGCAGGCATCCGAATTGGCATGCGAGGTGACGGGCGGATCAATGGCGACGACAATGCGCGTCAGCTCTGGTGTTTGTTTGGTGCGCAACTGGTCGAGCTGGGCGCGGTGCCACAAGGCATCAATCCGATCATCCAGAATTTCGGCGTCAAGTTCCTGGCGCCCCAACCGGGTGCCGCCATATTGCCTGTTGACCCGCTCCACAAAACCTGTTGCCAAAAAAGCCTTGTTGACGCTTGTCTTGCTTTGGTCAATACAGACCCCCTCGCTTTTCAGCAATTGCTTTAACAGAGCAATGGGGCGCGGCGTCGTGGTGACAATCTGGCGCGGTCTCTGGCCAAGGCGCAAGGCAAATTGCAGCATGTCCCAGGTCTCTTGCGGATAGCGCCATTTGCACAATTCATCGCACCAGGCGGCGGCAAACTGGGGACCGCGCAAGCCATCTGGGCGATTGCCTGAAAACATTTGCGCGATGGAGCCATTGGGCCAGGTGAGCAAATGTTTTGAACTTTCAAAATGCGGGCGCTGATGTTTGGGGTGCACGGCCAGCAGGCCCGATTCTCCCTCGATCATCACGGAGCGCACATCTTCCAGCGTCTCGCCGACCAGCGCGATGCGGGCGATCGGCTTATCGGAAAAACCGGGCAGACCAAGGGCGAGGCCGCGGACCCACTCCGCGCCGGTGCGGGTTTTTCCTGATCCCCTGCCCCCCAAGACCAGCCAGGTATGCCAGTCACCAAGGGGAGGCAGTTGATCTTCTCGCGCCCATAGCTGCCAGTCAAAAGAAATCGCCAGCAGCTCTTCATCGCTTAGATTATTCGTCGCTCTCGCATTGCTCGTTTTGCCGTTGCAGGCGCTCAATACGCTGCGCAATCTCGAGGCGCATTTGCTCCGTCTCGGCGGCATCATATCCCTTGAGATCGAGACTTGCGCCCGGCTTTTTTTGATCAAGGTGTTCTGTCATCTCCACGAGTTTTTCATAGACCCGGATGAGGGAAATCATGGTTCGCGCATCCTTTTCATGTTCAGCCGAGGTAAGCGCTTCATCTGTTTGCAAATGACGGTGCTCTAAAAACACAAGTGTTTCATCCAGCCATAAAAAAAGCCGGGATATCCGATCCCGGCTGTTGCTATTCACTTTTTTTCGCTTTTTAAACTGCTCGTTCGTTGCAGGCTTTTGTTTTGATTTCAAAGACACAAACTCACCACCAGTATTATCCCTGCAATCACAAAACCGCGCCGTCATCCCCGCGCACTTTTGTTGATCTACCATGAACCTACACAAACAGCGCGACGCTGTCAAGGATTATTTTCCTATTATTTGCTTTTATTCCTATTTTGCTAAAACGGATCACTGATCAGATAGTCTTCATAGTCGTCAATCGGCACGCCTTTTTCGCTGACCGTCCAGCCACGGGTGGAAATATTTGCCTTGTGAACAGTGTCTTTATCTCCAGAGACCAACGGGTGCCACGCAAATAACGGCCTGCCTTGGCGGCGCAAACGATAGGCGCAGCTGGGCGGCAACCATTCAATTTCTTCCAGGGTCTGCAAGGTAATGGGGCGACAGTCCGGCATTTCGGCACGCCTATTTCCATAGTCGGAACAATTACATGACTCTATATCCAGCAAGGAGCAAACGAGATTGGTGAAATAGATCTTGTGCGTATACTCATCTTCCAGCTTGACGAGACAGCACAGACCACAACCATCACACAAGGCCTCCCATTCCGCTTGAGTGAGATCCGCAAGCGGCAGATTTTCCCAAAATTTTGCTCTTAATTCTGCCATTTGACAATCCTATCTTTCCCTCAACATTGATGTCCGCTAATATTTACCATCGGCACCTTGCAACCATATTCGCGCTCTGGCTATTTGGCTAAATATTTTGTCTGACAATCGCCAATTCTTGACTGTTTGGACGAATTCGCTTACCGCCCATATATAAGTCTATATGTGATAGGTAAGAAGAGGCGTTAAGTCACTTGCGTTGGCATGCAACGGTCCGCCGCGCCTTTGGCAGACCATAACCGATTTGGGGATCTGACTTGATAGACTTGGTTTGGCTGGATGAACGTATTGGGCAGATGCCCGAGAGAGCCTGGTCGGCGATCAAAAACGGCTGGAGTAATTACTCGACGTTTTTTTCGCGTTTTAACGTCTCGGGTGTTAGCAAATTCTCCGCTGAGCTGTTTTCCGAAGGTTTGACACTGGGCACGGCTGGTTTCATGGTGATGTTGATGTTCGCATTGCCAGCGTTTGAAGAAATCAATGAAACCTGGCGCACCAGCGGCCAGTATTCCGTCACCTTTCTTGATCGCTATGGCAATGAAATCGGCAAGCGCGGTATTTTGCATTCGGATGCCGTTCCCCTGTCAGAAATTCCCGATCATATGATCAAATCGGCGCTGGCCACTGAAGACCGGCGTTTTTACCAGCATTTTGGCATTGACCTGATCGGCACCTTGCGCGCCCTTATCAGCAATATCCGTTCTGAAACGGTGCAAGGCGGCAGCTCCATCACCCAGCAGCTCGCCAAAAACCTGTTTTTGACCTCGGAGAGAACCCTGGAGCGCAAAATCAAGGAGGCCTTTTTGGCCATTTGGCTGGAGACCAACCTGTCCAAGGATGAGATCCTCAAAATGTATTTCGACCGCGCCTATATGGGCGGTGGTACCTTTGGCGTGGAAGCGGCGGCTCAATATTATTTCGATAAATCCATTCGCGATGTCACCCTGGCCGAAGCCGCCCTGCTTGGAGGATTGTTCAAAGCGCCCACCACCTATGCGCCGCACAATAATCCCGGCAAATCAAAAGTACGCACCAATGAGGTTTTGACCAATCTCGTGCAAGCGGGTTTTATGACCGAGGGACAGGTTCACGGGGCCCGCCTGAACCCGGCGGTGGTCAAGGAGCGCCCCGAGCAATATACCCCGGACTATTTCCTCGATTGGGCCTTTCTTGAGGTCAAGCGATTGATGAAAGGCAAAAACTCCTATGTCTTGAAGGTCAAGACAACCGTCGATACAAATTTGCAGCGCACCGCCGAGCAGATTACCAAAAACATTATCCGTACCTATGGAAAATCCAAACGCATCAGTGCTGGCGCCATGGTCTCACTGGAACTGGACGGAGCCGTGCGGGCGATTGTCGGGGGCACTGATTATGGCCGCTCGCAGTTCAACCGCGCGACCCAGTCATTGCGGCAACCAGGCTCGTCCATAAAACCCTATGTCTACCTCACTGCCATCCAACATGGCATGAGACCAAATTCACGCATTCTGGATGGCCCTATCTATTGCAATCGCTGGTATCCCAGAAACTATGGTGGCCGATATAGAGGGCGCGTGCCCCTCGCCTTTGCCCTGCAAAAATCAATCAATACCGTGGCGGTGCGGATTTCCCTTAAATATGTCCGCGACAAAGTCATCGACAATCTCAAAAAAGCCGGCATCACCCATATCAGGCCAAGCTGCTCCATGTCACTTGGTGATCAAGGCGTAACGGTCCTGCAACACACGGCAGGTTATGCCAGTTTTGCCAATGGCGGCCTGCGGGCCAAACCCTATGGGGTGACCAAAATAATGGATTCTTCCGACCGGGTTGTCTATTCCAGAGATCGGGCCAAGAACCCCCTCAAGCGCATATATAAGGAACAAGATGTCGCCTATCTTGTCTCGATGATGGGGCGGGTTGTCCTGCCGGGGGGAACAGCGCGACGGGCCGGGCTCGACTTTACCACATCCGCTGGTAAAACCGGCACAACCTCAAGTTTTTCCGACGCCTGGTTTATGGGATTTACCGGCAAATATGTGACCGGTGTATGGTTTGGAAATGATGATTATCGGCGCAAAACCAACCGCGTCACAGGGGGCTCCATGCCAGCCATGGCCTGGCATGACTATATGTCGAGGGCTCATCTTAATCCTGACATCCCCAAACTGCCCGGCCTGGCGATCCATCCACAGCAGATTGCCAATGTGCGCCGCATGAAGGCCCTGCGCAAAGCCAATCCCAACCTGTCCAGCGAGATCGGAGCTGTGCGAGGCTTGCCAAAGAAAACCGAAACCGTGCTCGACAGCATCGCCAAAATGATGAAAGACGCCAAACCTCTGTCCGCCACTAAACGAAGAGACAGGGCCGCACTTGAGCCTTTGAACAAGCCTAATCAGTAACTGATTTTGAGACCCATGCCGGTGAAATGTTTCCAGGCCTGGCATGGATGACATGACACAGGTGATTGAAACTTCGCAATGAAAAGCCGGTTTATATATTTAAAAAACAGGATCCGCCGCTATCGCCACGCTCCGCTGCTGGCCTTTGCCGGGCGTATTGTCCTGTTCATTCTTGGCGGCATTACGATTGGCTCGGTTTCAGCCTGGTACATGATCGAAAACGGCTCCGCTCTCACCACCTCTCAATCGGGATCCTGGCAATTGTGGATCCATGATGGTGATGTCGGCGCCGACC
The DNA here is from genome assembly GCA_024279115.1 of Alphaproteobacteria bacterium. Classification (GTDB taxonomy): domain Bacteria; phylum Pseudomonadota; class Alphaproteobacteria; order Rhizobiales; family JAKIUO01; genus JAKIUO01. The sequence continues at coordinate 11,723 of JAJRRW010000116.1, read as the reverse complement.
CCTATACGCTTGCCCATATGTCGCGCAAAGGACGCCTGCCCATTACCTCCAGCAACGCGCTTTATTTTGCCGCGACCCATGACAGCGAAGGGGAGAAAATTGCTGCGGACTGCGATTATGCACTTGATGGCAAACCGCTGGCTTCGGACTGGTGGTCGCTGGCCGTCTATTCGCCCGATGGCCGTCACATCAAAAACAACAGCGCCCGATCCTCGATCAATAGCAGTTCCGCCCTGCGCTATGAAAATGGTAGTTACACCATTCATCTGGCACGACGGGCGCGACCGGGAAACTGGATTGAAATTGCCGGCGAGAACGATCTCACCTTGATGCTGCGCCTGTACGGTATTCACGCCAGTAAAAATGCCCAGCGCAGCAATTCCATCGAACAGAACCTACCCATTATCAGGAGGCAGGATTGTCACTAAACATTCCCATCTCACAGCTCCTATACAAAATCGCAACCATCAGCGTGTTTGGAGCAGCGGTTCATATCTGTATCATTTTAATCATGCCCCATGTCTCAAAGGGCAATGCCTGGTCGCGCCTTGAAGACAGCACCAAGCTCAACGAACTTGCCATTTTAACACAAGCGCCAGGCCGACCTTCTCCCCTCACCTTCATGGCCCCAGATGTGAGCTATGCGATCTGCCGCTATGATCTTTCCAATGGTCCCTTGCAATTACGCGCTCCCTTGCCAAACGATTTGTGGTCCATCGCCCTTTATACACCGCACGGCGAAAACTATTACCTGATCAGTGGCCGGCACGTCCAAAGCAAGGCCGTCAATCTGCTCGTCGTGGTCGATAGAACCATCGATAATGAAAAGCAGGAAGAACAAAATCTGGGAGCCGCTGGTAAAACGGAATTGCGCGAGATCACCGTTTCAGCCCCCGCTAAAACGGGCATGATCCTGATCCGCGCCCCGGTTCCCAAGCCAGCCTTTGCAGCCGAAGTCTCGGCGCTTTTGAAACAGGCTTTTTGCCGTCCCGTCACCTTTGATCAACAAGCCGCAACGGGAAGATAACATTCAGTAGGGCGATATTTTGCCAGTTTGACCAAGCTTCATATGGGCACGTTGATCGATTTCACCATGAAACAGCACCACCTCCTCGTGGAAACGATCATAAGCTGTTTGCAGCTCCAAAAGGGGCACTTCGGGCCGTTCCACTGGTAGTTGCACCAATAGTGTACGATATTGCGCTGAGCGCTCGCGCATGGCGCGCACCCCTTCTCGGATCAACAGATTATTGCGACCCCGTCGCTGCGTCGCCGCAAAATCTTGCCGTCGGGCTGTCAAAGCATCCAGGCCCATTAACCGGTCGGCCCGCGCCTCATCAATGAGCATGACCTTTCTGGCAGCCTCGACAAAGCTGGAGAACCGCTGGTGATCAACTTTCACATCCTGGGTGATAGCGGCAACATACGAAAAACCATCGCCTGTTCGCGGCAGGATAACAAGCGCCGCGACGCCAGCATATTGAATGGAAGCCATATCCAAAGCGCGCGAGCGCAGGGCATCTTCGCTGGCGGTCAAAGGCAGGTCATATTCCTGCTCTTCCCCCAGATAATGACGGGCCGAGGCGATGGAACTGGTATAGGTTTTTGATAGCAAGGAGGGGTCAGGGCGCCCATAGTCGCCTCGATCCGAGCAACCAGAAAAGCCAAAGGCAATCGAGGTCAATAATAAATAGGAAAAAATGGTAGCTGGTTTGTCCTGCACGCCCTGGCAAACCTCCTGGAATACGGCAACCTCTTGAATATCCGCGATCTGCAAGGATACTCCATTGGCAACGGATTGACCGTCCACGACAAAATACCAGAAAAAGACGATTGGAAAAATAATTGAACCCGGGACCTGGTCACGAGTTCAATTCTTCTCGACAGGCATGATCCAGATAAGAGGATCGTGCAAAGGATGCGACCAAGAACGCACGAGTATTATTTTGCCACTGCAAAACTGACGCCGTGATGTTCGAAACGGATCCCTGGGAAAATGATAATTTCCGCTGTTGCTCCTGAAAGCGTTTTGACACTCTTTGAACTACTCACCCGATTGATGGGAAACTTAATAATATTGGCCATTTTTATCTCCACAGAACCTTGCACGATGCTTGTACATCCTTCAACTGGTTCGCTATGTCTTCTATTCAACAACACTCTCTTTTTTCTATTAAGCTCCATAGCCTCTTAACAAATACATAATGAACCAAGTCTGAACGGAACCTGAATACGATTTTTGGGGAGCCATTCTTGCGGCCCCTCACAAAGCGTCAACCAGTTGATCGTCGAGAAAATGGCGTCCCAGCTTGTCTTCAAGCTCAACAATCCAAAGGTCTGGATCATATTTTTTTTGATCCGCAAGGTAGCTGCTGGCTTGCTCTAAGGTAACGGGTGATTGGGGAAAGCAGGAACACCAGCGACGTTCATCACTGGTATCAGCCATGCCAGCCGGCGCTGGCCCAAAAAGCCAGTGTCCGCCAGCAAGATTATCGATATGAATAAACACCGCTCCGGCATGCTCATCACCAGAGGCGATGACATAGCCGCCGCAGCCCTCGCTCATACAACGACGCAAATAAGCTTTTACCCAGATTTCTGTTTTCACTCGCATCATGGATCAGTGACTGATTCGCAGCCGTGCGAGCAAGCGCCTTGTGGCAATAAGTGTAATAAAAACAGTTATTTCTGCGAGGCGCTGAACGCCACTCCGGTCAGGCGGGTCAATTCTTGCACCAGCAAGCCAGAAACCCGGCCGCTGACAGGCAGTCCAGCGCGACGCTCAAAGCGCTTCACAGCCTCTATGGTCCGGGCCTTGAAAATGCCATCTATTTTCCCGTCATAGTGCCCTTTGGCAGACAAGATCCCTTGCATTTCGGCGACCAGCTGATGGGTATCGGCACTCATTTGGGGCGGGCCTTGCCGCTGCCCCGGCGCTTTGTTGCCACCAAATAACAAGCCCTTCAACAAAGCATCACTGGCAACACCGCTGACAGGCAGCCCCCGATCATATTGATAGGCCATGATCGCTCCCATGGTCATCGCATCCAGATGGCCGTCAAGCCTGCTGCTATTGCTGCCGGGAAAATACTGGAGCACTGAGAGTTCGCGCCGGATCGCGGCATGCAGCTTGTCACGCCTGGTGAAGCCACTATTACTTGGCACCTGCAGCAGTTGACGCGCATTTTCCAGCGGCACGGCTCGATCAGCGTTGACGCGCAGCGTGAAACCAGCATCTCTTTGCATAAACAAGGCGTTAAAAACAATAAACCCTGATAGCGCCAAAAAGGCGGCAAATGTCCAACGAGCCTGTTGAGGTTCCATTTTTACACCAACTACTAACTACGCTTAAAAACCAACAGATCTCACCAAGCGATCTGCAACGATAAATTATTCCCACCAGGATCAGCACCTGTCAAATAGACAGGTTCAAAGCTAAGCCGTTTTCTGCAAGCAAGGGAGCGGCTCATCCACCTGCTTGGCGAGGCAGACAATATTGCTAACATTTTTGTTTACAGCAAGATTTTGTGGGAGATTCAAGACCACTTCAATGCGATCATTGTGGTGCTCTGTGACTTTGAGGGTTCCAGACAAAAGGTCAACAAAGTTTTGCAGCTGTAACCCGGCTTCAAAATCAAGCTCCTGATCGTCCGTATCGGACCTTGAGGCGCTCACGACAAGCCTTAGCACCCCTGGCGCAGCCCTGACCCGCAAATGCACCCGCCCCCCAGCAACGCTCTTGATTTGAGCGGCCAGCAGACCGGCAAGCGCCTGCTTGCAAGCGGCCAAGTCGGCGTTCATCTGCAACTCTTCTGCATGACCGGTGATTACAAAGCGAACATTTTTTTCCTGGGCTTCAGATTGGACAAGTTCCACACTGGCCGAGACCAGGCCGGACACACTGAATATCTCCGGGGCAAGCTCATATTCTCCGGCGTCAAATTGTGACATATCAAGAACTTCATCGACAACTCCTAGCAAATCTTGACCACTATCAAATATGATCCCGGCATATTCCACCATCTGCTGCTCATTGTGAGACGTCATGCCTGGAAGTTTCATCATTTGGGAAAAGCCGATGATTGTGTTCAGTGGCGTTCGCAGTTCATGGCTCATATTGACGAGCAAGCGGGGTTTACATTCGATTTGCTCGCGGACTGCTTGTTCGCGGTTAATCAATTCGGCTTCGCGCTCTTTCCAGCGAGAAATATCGCGGGCCAGACACAAGACCCGCCCGTCATTGGTGTCTTCAAGAGGTGAGCAGACAAGTTCGATCCAGCAAAAATAGCCAGACGTGTCTTGTGTGGGATGGCAATGCAGGCGCAACTCAACCAGCACTTGTTGTTTGCTATGAACCGCCTCACTAAAAGCTGCCAGGCAGGCGGGGCGATCGCCAATATGCACAAGCCCCAAAAAGCCCTTCCCAAGCAGGTCGCGCTTGTCGATGCCATGAAAATTATCATTTGAGAAAGTGCAATCGTCCAGTTCACCGGTTCGCTGAACGATGGCAACGAAATCGCTGCCAAGCCTGGCTATCTTTTGCAAATAGGCACCACTGTCCAGTGACGCCTTGCTGCAGGGGTGCGCGTTGTCACGCCAGGCATTAAAAGAGGGATGAGCAATCTGAAGGCTCTTCAACAAGGAACGAACTTGACGCAAAACACTACCATCCCCGGGACCAAACCGCCCCTTGATACACGATTACAACACGAGATGATAAAGCAGGCCGCACACCTGTTTCACACTCTTCAATGGCGAGTATCACCGGCAGGACTTAAAGAAGATTGAATATTGAAGTTTACAGCGTTATTACTAAAAACCATGGTTAATGAATGTTTTACAGTCAACGCTGCAAGCCTCATGAGCCATCTTTATTGCTGATAAAACCCGCTTCGAGTTTTTTCTCCAGTTCCAGAAATTCGGCAGGAATGGGCAGTCCAAAGGCGCGCATCTCATTGATTTTCTCGCGCAAAACCTCATGCAATTCATGCACATCTTGTGGCTGATTTTCCATTTCGCTCAGCAGCAGACTGATTTCTGCCTGAAGTCTTTCAAAACTCATCGCCCTGGCCTCCATCCATATTTCAAGAAAAAAACGCTCCTTCAGATCAGCTTAACGAGCATATCTGTCACGATCACGCTCTTCATACTGGCCTTCCTTGTCAAAATCTCCTGGCGACCGCCGATCATCGCGCCTCCCCTGATTTGAAGTGTCCGGCCCCCCATAATAATCATAGAGGTCGCGGTAATGTTCGGGTTCTTGATAGTCACCACCATCATCGTGCCAGCCACCAGCAATAAAGCGGCGCTCTTCTCCATCCAGCCCCGAGCGAATGAAACTGTAGATCACCGCATATACGGCGCCGCCGTCTCGCTTGGTGAGACGAATAACATCCTCAATGGCGTAGCTCGTGGGGCAACCACGACTTTTGGGAATACGCTTGTCTTCATGCAGCACTTGTCGGCGCCCGCCCTTGCGGCGCACCCGAATGATCATGCCCTTGATACGCTTTGAGGTGACAGCGCGGCATCGAGGCGTCGCGATCCGCACTTCTTCGACCGAAAAAATCAGTGGCTCGTCAAGCGCGCGGATAGTGCGTCTTGTAAGCACGCGCACCTTGTGAGGATCAGCATTCAGCTCGGTAATGGGATTGCTGGCCAGCACCACCCCTTTTTTACCGATGCGGTAACGAGCCAAAAGTTTACGGGCATCCCGGCGCACCTTACGCCGCGCCGAACGTAATTTACCAGCCCCTGTGGCGCTGGCCCGGAACGGCGATCCCTTGACCCATTTATTGTGCCCGGTTTCGATCAGAAAAATATGTGCATAGGCTCTCTTGGTACCGTTTTCGATCCCGGATTGTTCAAAGGCGAAATAAGTGCCGTCAGGAGAAAAGCCAATAATGCGTCGATGGGCAATATCTTCGGCAAGCAAGGGGGTTGCCAAAATAAACCAAAGGGCCGAAAGAAACACAAACAGGTGCCCCAGCCGACTTAAACTCTTGACCATTACAAAACAACTCCCCGAACAAAATCCGCCCAAACACAAGGTTAAGACTTTCTTAACCATAGCTATTTCCAGGGATCTTATCAACGCAATTTCGGGGAATTTATGACCAATAAAGGCCCATTATGAGAGCAAGGATTTTAAATTGAACCCAGTGTCAGTTGCCTGTTCAATGGTCGGCGAGCGATCCTTTTCAAGCAATTTGCGGCCAACAATATAGTCACGTGGCTGATTAATGGCTTCAACGGCGCGCAAGCGATCCCCCTTGAAATGCAGCAACGAAAAACGGCCCGTTTTGATATCGCCGCGCACCACATGCCTGTCACAGCCCAAAGTCAGCCCGGCCATTTGCAGTTTGACATCATATTGATCCGACCAGAACCACGGCACGGCGTCATAAGGCTTGTCCTTGCCAGCGATTTTAGCGGCGACGGCACGCGCCTGATCCCCGGCATTTTGCACGGATTCCAAGCGGATGGCCTCCCCGACAAACGGGTGTTTATAAGAGGCGCAATCCCCGCAGGCATAAATATTATCGGTTGAGGTTTGCCCAAACTGATTGACCACAATGCCATTGCCGCAAGCAAGCCCCGCCTGTTCGGCCAATTACATATTTGGTAAAACACCGATGCCCGCCACGACAAGATCGGCTGCTAAAATGCGTCCATCAGCGGTTTTAACACCGCTCACATGTCCCGCCTCGCCAATCAGTTCATCGGCTTGCGCATGGCAGATGATCTCAACCCCGTGGCTTTGATGCAATTGTGTGAAAAATTGCGAAAGCTCGGGTTCAACTACCCGCGCCATGACGCGATCCATCGCCTCCAATACCTGCACGCTTTTGCCAAGCTTGCTGGCAACAGCGGCAAATTCCAGCCCGATGAAACCAGCGCCAATCACAATGACTTTTTGCGCTGATTGAAGGCGCTCGCCAATATCATCCACATCTTTTAGCGTGCGCAGGTAACAAACGCCCTCAAGATCGGCCCCCTTGATTGATAATTTGCGCACCCGCGCGCCGGTCGCCAGAATGAGCGCCTCATAAGAAAGGCTCTGACCATCTGACAGCTTGAGACGATTGGCATCTGCATTGATCGACACAACTGATGTATCGAGCCGCAATTCCACCGGGCTTTGCTCAAAAAAGGCCAGCGGGCGATATTGGATGCGCTCGGCATCCGTCTTGCCCAGCAGATAATCTTTGGAAAGCGGTGGCCGCTGATAGGGAATAAATGGCTCGTCACCGACCAGCACGATTTTTCCCTCATAGCCTTCACGGCGCAGGCTCTCCGCGCACTGATACCCCGCCTGCCCGGCCCCGACAATCACCACACCTGCCATGACGTTTCCATTCCTTTGATGATGTTATGCTGCAAGATAATGCGCAGCGCCGTAAAAAACATTAGAATTAAAGCTGTCCTGTCACAAACCCTGACGCCCAGGGGTCAGGACCTCTTCAGTTAAGGCCGTGAATTTTTCCACCCTTATACCGGCCTTTTCCAGACGCTCGCGGATTGTTTGCGCCATCTCTATGGCATGGGGATTGTCGCCATGCACGCAGATACTGTCCCCCCTTACCTCAATCCGCTTGCCGCTGACCGAGGTGATCATGCCGCTTTCCAAGACATCAAGCATGCGATCTGCTGCCAGTTGCGGATTGTCAATCATGGAGCCGGTGTCGGTGCGCGAGACCAGGGTCGCGTCCTCAGTATAGGCGCGGTCCGCATAAATTTCGCGAATGAGGGGGCAGCCCTCTAGACTGGCGGCTTTTTCCAGCTGCGTGCCCGGCATCACCAATATGGCAAGGCTCTTGTCGATGGCAGCGATAGCGCGCACGCATAGTTGCGCCAGTTGAAAATCCTCACAAACCATATTGGCCAGCGCCCCATGCAGCTTTATCTGGCTGACCTGCCCCCCTTTGGCGCGGGCAATCGCCTGCAGGGCGCCGATCTGATAGATGAGGTCAGCCGACAATTGCTTGTCTGGAATATTGTCGAGGCGGCGGCGCCCAAACCCCCGCCGGTCATTAAAGCCTGGATGGGCGCCAATCGCCACATTGTTTTTCAGCGCCAGTTCCGTGACCTCGCTCATTTGCAATGAGTCGCCAGCATGAAATCCACAAGCAATATTGGCACTCGTCACAATATCCAGCATGGCCGCATCATTGCGCATACGCAATGATCCAAAGCTTTCGCCAAGATCCGCGTTCAGGTCAATTGAAGTCATCAAGACCGATCCTTGTCATTTGTCTTTGTGACGCTGCCAACGGCACCGCTGATGAGATTATGTGACAATAGTCTATGCGATTCAAACGGATCGCCAAAGGTTTTGACGAGTTGGCCTGGCAGTTCAGCCCGTCTGGCGTGCATTTGACGATAGGCTTTAAGGGCCTGCTCTTGTGACACCGGCATAAAACGCACCCCCGCGCCCGCTGGTCTTTGAATAAAATTGACGAGATCTGCGGCGATGATGGTGCCGATGCGCGGATAGCCACCGGTTGGCTGGCGATCAGCCAGCAAAACAACGGGGCGACCACTGCCGATCACCTGAATATCGCCAAGGGCGATGGCTCCCGACAGGGCCACCAGCGCTTTTTTGGAGCGAATGGGCGCGGCATCGGTTGCCAGGCGCGCCCCCATCCGGTCTAGCTCATGGGTGACGAGAAACCGTGTCTCGATAAAACGTTGTCGCTCCTCCTCGCCAAACAAGGAGGCTTGCACCCCCCATATCATCCGTATTTTCTCATCGCTTTGCGAGGTGTTTGACACCAATGACCAGTCGCTTGCCTGCTCCCCCGCTTTGCCAACCGGCAGCACATCACCTTGTTGCAAGGGGCGCCCGCCAAAGCCGCCAAAGCCAGCTCTGATATGGGTTGATCTCGAGCCCAGAACCGGTTTGACATCAATACCCCCCGCAATGGAAAGCAATCCATAATTGCCGTTTTTAGCCGCCCCAATATCCAGCACCTGTCCTGGTTGAAGCGTAAAACTGTGATAGGGCTGTACAGGATTATCGTCTATTTGCGCCGCGAAATCGGCCCCGCTCAGCGCCAGGGTCAACGGCCCGCCAACCGCTTCAAAACGCCCCCCAAGACCCAGCATTTCAAGGGCCGCAAGACCGCGCTCATTGCCCACCAGCAATCGCCCCTCTTCCAACGCGCGTGCATCCATCGCCCCGCCCATGGCAATACCAGAGCGCAGCCATCCCGGACGCCCTTCATCCTGCACGGAAATATAGGGACCAGCTTGCAAAACTTTCAGGGCGCGGCTCATGTCTTGGCCTCGCGCCCAGTCTGCTCAACTCCCATTTTGGCGCTCTCGCGCAAATCGGCATATTGCTGCTGATCAATCGCATAAAACGCCAGCTCGTCGCCAGCGCCAATCACCACAGGCGGGTCGCGCGCGGGGTCAAAATTGCGAAACGGCGTGCGGCCAATCACATGCCATCCCGTTGGGTTGGGGGTCGCCGAGATGACGGTTTGGCCAATCGCTACGCAAACGGAACCAGCGGCGACCATCGGCTTGATCTGCGGCAATCTGGGTAGCTCAAACAGATCGGGCAGCATACCTGTATACAAAAACCCTGGCGCAAAGCCGATCATCAAGACGCGCTGAACCATCGATTGGTGAGCCGCAATCACCTCCTCTTGCGACAATGAGGTCCGCGCAGCAATTTTTGCCAGATCAGGCCCCGTCTCGCCGCCATAACAGACCGGAAAGCGCCAGCGCTTTGGCGGCAAGATTGAGGTGTTGGTGGCTACATAAAAGGGCGTAAAAACATCTTTGACACTGGCCCCAAACTGCTCTGGTGATACCAGCAAAGGATCAAAACGCAGCACGACTGATTTGCTCATAGGGGCGCTTTCGAGCAAGCCGTTCAAAGGATTGTCCTGCATAAAGCGATCAAAAGCGATGACAATATCATTGATTTGAGGAGACAGGCCGGCACCAAATTCAACGACCAGCAAAGCTTCGCCGACCATCGATAATCTTGGCAGTTCATACGCCCCGGCAGATTGCATTTTAAAGGTCCGCTCAATTGAATTGATAAAGATGCTGAACGCGCCCGCGCCAATGCCCAGCTTCCCACCTTATAGCATCAATCTATTCCTCAAGCGGCAGCGATCCGTAATACAGGGCTAATGGTTCTATTTCCATATCTCGCGGTTCTTAACAAGGCCCTGCCGCCTTTGCAACGCGTCTGCGACACGGATCGCCGTTTCTACGAGCACCACGTGTCATTTAATACTATTATGCGCTGTTATGCTTACAGCTTGCTTTGCAAACAACAACAGTATGATATGAGAGCTTGTCGGCCATTTTTCCGACCAACCCAAATCCGCAGTCAAGAGAGCCTCTATGTTTAAATCCAAATCCTCGACCCTCCTTTTTCTCATTGCCCTGATGGTATTGCTTGCGCCAACGCAACGACACGTTTTTGCAAATGAGGGGCCGTTTGTCAGCAAATCTGTGAAGGGGGATTTCGCGGAGATTTTTGCCGGGGTAAAAGATGTGATCATCGGCAAGGGGATCAATATCGCTCACACGCTTGGCTCCGCCAAAATGCTCAATCGAACCGCCCCCACATTCAATATCAAAAAGAATGTCTTTCTCAATGCGGACATTGTCGAATTTTGCAGTGCTAAAATATCTCACGAACTGGTCGCCATAGATCCCGCAAATATCGTCTTGTGCCCGTTTACGATCAGCGTTTACGTGCTCACCGATGACCCCGAAAATGTTCACCTGACCTACCGCATCCCCACAGCCAATAAGGGATCTGAAATAGTGGTTGGTAAAATTGTTCAGCTCCTCAAAGACATTGTTGCAGAAGCCACAGACTGGTAGATTTATGGACTGGCAAACATGGGATAAGCCGCCCCGCCTGGTGCTGTTCTTGGCGAGCGCTTATGCCAACGGCAGCAACATCTTGAAACGCGCTCCCTTGGCGCTGTCCTCCAGCTCGATGGAGCCATGATGATTTTCAAGCAATGATTTGACAATGCCAAGGCCGATACCAGTGCCGCCACTGTCTCTTCGCGTCGTAAAAAACGGATCAAATATTTTCCGCGCATTGGCTTTGGAGACACCGGTGCCATCATCCGCGAAGATCACCGCAACCTGCTCGCCTCGGCGTTCCAGTTCAACAATGATCTCACTGGCTCCATGCTTTTGAGCATTGTCCAGCAGGTTCATGAAAATCATCTCCACGACTTCGCCTGACATTTTGACAAGGTAATCGGGACCGTCAGGCACGTCGATTTTCAACTCATTTGATAGCTGGTTTTTGAGCAAGGCGCGTAAGGTCTCCAACAGTTGGCTGGTTTTTGCACTGGGGGTAAAACCATCGGCCTGCGCCAGCTCCAGCAGACGCGACACCAGGGTTTTCAGCCGATCACTATCATCTTGTATATTGGTCAAGAAACGCGCGCGCTCTTCTTTGCTCATCTCCTCAAAATGCTCTCCCAAAAGCTCCGCCGCGCCACGGATCGAGGTCAGCGGGGTCTTTAATTCGTGTGAGACATGAGTGGCAAAATTCTTGATATAGTTCGAGCGCTCGTGCAAGGAGCGCGCAGTATCTGAAAAACTGCGCGTCAATAAGGCCATCTCTTTGGTGCCTGGCAGATCGACAGGCTCCAGCGCCTGCTTGTCGCCTGCGGAGATTTTCTTGGTGCGCTCAATCAAGCTATAGATGGGGCGAACAATGGTCCAGGAGG
>JAJRRW010000115.1 GCA_024279115.1 Alphaproteobacteria bacterium | reverse complement strand
GGGCGGGGAGTGGCGGCAGTTGCGCGACCTTTCCCGCGCCCTGAGAGCGCAGCAGCGGGAGCTTTATCGGCTTGTAAATGGTGAATAGGAAAAGGAGAAACCGCCGCCGAACTTATTTTTACGTTAGGAGTTTTGCCAGTTTTTTGTCCAGCGTCACCAGTTCCAGACTGTTGACTTTTGCAGTTGCCGCGATGATGGCATCGGGCAGTTTGAGGCCATGCTCGCGGCGCAGGTCGATGGCGGCCTGTTCGATTTTTTCATCGCACAAGATCACGAGGCAATCATCAAGGAAGGCATGGACTTTCTTTTCTTCCTCTTTTGCGAGGCGAGGAAAACTTAGCAGTTCCATGCGGCTAATCTGGCTGATGGCTATTTTTGAGAAATGTATTTTGAGTTTTTGAACCAATTTCACAGCGGCAGGTTGCTCATTGAGAGCGCCTATCACAATATTGGTGTCGAGCAGATATTGAATCCCACTCATTTATCCCATTCCCGGTCCCATTCAGCCCGCAATTTGCGTTGGATTTCGAGGGGATCGCCCTTGAAGGCTTCGCTATCTTTCAGGCAGCCGATGTAACTATCGAACGTGTTTTTGGGTTTATGCTTCAGCTTCTTTTGGGTTTCCAGGTCATCGATGAAGTCAAGCACCTCCTGGGCAACAGCATCGGGAGCTTCTTTCAGCTTTTCATAAATTTTCTCAGCCAGTCCCATGGTTCACCTTTGGACATTTTCGACGGGTTCGACACTCTCGACAACATATAGCAGCTTTTGGAGGCAAAAAAAAGTTTAGCCCGTTTTGTAAAGGTTTAAGACTGCGACTGCTCCCACAAAGGGCGAAGGGCTATGCCTTGCCCCGCTTCAAGGGGATCACGTCACCACTTTTATTGCCTGTCATGGCAGCAACGACCCGTCCCTCAACCTGATCGGTCAGCTTGCGAAGTGGATCGTCATCGCGGTTGACATAGCGATCCGTCATGGCCGTGCTGGCATGTCCGAGTTTGTCGCGCACAAGAAAAGCGTTGGCCCCCGTCTGACCGGCATAGGTGCCGACAGTGTGTCTGAGGTCATGAAGTCGCGCATCATCAATACCAGCGGCAATTCTGATCCGCAGACGCCAGGCCCGTTCCACATGGTTGACGCGAATATGTGCGGAAATATCAGCTTTGCGAGGAAAGACCCACGGACTGCTCTTGGTGTGGGGGAGGGAAGCGATAAAGGCTTGAGCAAGAGAGCCAATGACATGAGAGCGTTTCCCCGTTTTGGTGTCAGGAAGATTGAGAACACCAAGTTTGAGGTCAATGTCAGCCCATCGAAGGGAAAGAACTTCATTCAGGCGGCAGCCAGTCAGCGCCAGCAAGCGTATGGAATTGATAACGCCGGGAGCTTCGCGTTGCTCCTGTTCGGCTTTGTTGAGTACCTGCCCAAGTTTGCCAAGCTCCTTGTCCGACAAGAAGCGCTCGCGGGCAGTTTCCTTATACTTTTTGATATGGCGGCAAGGGTTGGAGCCATCAGGGCGCAAGCCCCATTCTTCTGCAAGGTTGAAGGCTTTGGACAAGAGGGCGCGAACACGATTTGCCTGCGTCGGTGTATTTTTCAATGAGCGGTGAAGTTTGGCAATATCCTTGCGCTCGATAGCCTTGACGGTCATGTGGCCAATTGCTGGAATGATGGTTGCCTTGATCAGTCGTGCAACTTCCTTTTGTGTCCCCGGCTTGTTGTGGATCATCACATGATCTTCGAGATACCGGGCAAGCAGCTCGCTAACCTTTGTTGCTGTTCGTGCATTAGCACGGTCGGATGACGGGTCAACACCGTCGGCAATAGCAGCGAACTGTTTTTTTGCTATTGCGCGGGCTTGATCTGGCGTGATTTTGCCATGCTGCCCCAAGGTTATCTTGCGCTGCCGGTTATGCTCATTTCGGTAGCGCAGGAAGTAGGAGCGAACGCCAGAGGGGTTTACTCGAATGCCAAAGCAAGATAGTTCCGCATCCATTTGATAATATTCTTTTTCCCTTGGCACCAAAGCTTCAACTGATCGTTTTGTCAGCTTGATCTTGTCATTTGCATTCATAGCGACACCTTTTGCAAGCCAGTGCGACACTTCAGATCAGGGGTGCATCGCAACCTATCCAATTGATTAAAAAGAGTTTGTGACGGGTGCGACAGGAGTGACGGATCTTCGTCTATTCTATTGTTGCTGAACCCGCCGAATATTTTCCTCTTTTTGTGCCCCTGAACTGCCGGGGGCGCAATAGGGGCACAGTGTGTAGCGTATCACATAGTAGGGGGAATGGAGTATAATATTTGCAACATGCTGTAATTGCGACTTTTATACAGCACAATGTCTCTGCGGCGTAATTGAGAGTAATGTCATAAAACACACTTTTAATCAGTAGGTCGATGGTTCGAATCCATCAGGGCTCACCACAAAAACTTCCCAACAGACAGACGTTTCAAGCGATTTACCCCTTTGGGTAAAATGGGCTGTTTTGGGCTCGGGGTAACGCAGGGGTAACGGAGGCGCAAAAAAGTTTCTTTTTTGGGTTTTGTCTACTGCTCGAAGTTATCGTTCTTCCGCTATCCTGAAGTGCTTCGGGTTCCCGGCGCGAAAGCCATGGGCAGAACGCTGGACTTCGCGGTTATCGCCTCGTCTTCTCCAGCGAGGAGATCCCACATCAGGGCTCGCGGGCAAGAAAACTCTGGATTAATGACATGAAGAATACGCTGCTTACATATCTCTACCGAGACGCTTCAAATTACAAGTTTTATGATCACATCGTCTTGTCAGGTTGCATCTCTTTTGATGAAATCGCTCCATTCTTTCATGAGACCGACTATTTCTTGCCTGAGCTTGTCGGTTTAAAATCTTTGGTGCCAGAGCAGTTGAGCATTGATGACCATCCATGGCATGAGGTAGTGTCTTGTGAGCCCACAGGGGAAACCAATGCTTCAATGAGCGCGAGCGAATTTAAAAACCGCTTGCTGGAGCAAAAATGCAAGAAATGGATGGTTGGCAGCGATGGTCAAGGCTATTTTTACGACTAAGCCTGACTCGATTTATGATGACCTGCCAGAGTCTCGATACAACTTCCCGAAGACATACCTGAATTATGTTGAAAAAACAATCGGTGATTTCGTAATTTACTATGAGCCGAGGCGTGGGGGCCGACAGGTCTACTTTTCAGTTGCCAAGGTCGAGGGCATCGACAAAAGCCCTGTTCGAGAAGACTGGTTTTGTTGCCGTATTTCCAACTATCTGGAATTTGATTCGCCAGTTCCGTTGCGTGAAGATGATTTTTATTATGAGAGCCAACTTAAAAAGGGGGATGGCTCGACAAACAAAGGGGCGTTTGGTCGGGCCATACGTCTTCTTCCAGAGGACGAATTTGATTTAATTCTGAAGACAGGATTCTCCCAAAATCTGGTGGACGTAGAGAGCGAGGCGCGTCAGGAGCCAGCCGGATTTGATGAAGCACCAGCACTTTTTGAGCGACCAATCATTGAAACAACGCTGAGGCGTCCATTTCGTGATCGCGCGTTTATGCGTCAGGTGAGAGAGGCCTACGGCAACCGGTGTGCAATCACAGGATTGAAGATCATAAATGGTGGCGGTCGACCAGAAGTTCAGGCAGCCCATATTCGGCCAGTAGCAGACCATGGACCAGATTCTATACGAAATGGTATGGCGCTATCCGGGACGGTCCATTGGATGTTTGATCGGGGGATTATCTCCATTGATGAGAATTATAAAATACTGAAGGCAAAAAATAAATTCCCTGAAGAAATGAACCGGATGCTGCACCCAGATGGTGGGCTCATATTGCCAGAGAACCAGAGTATGTTTCCTCACCAGAAATTCTTGGAATATCATCGAGAACATATTTTCAAAGGCTGAAGAGGCTTATCGCAATCCCGATTTCCCAACGGGCAACCTTGGACTCCATAGCAGCTACCCGGAAGAGATCCGGCCCCACCTGATGTCATTCGAAAGCTTCATCGCCGACATACGGCTTCTTTCGATTGGGGGGTGAGGTTTCAGGTTTGTTTCTTCGGTGAATCCTCCTCGCCATATTCTCTTTTGCGTAATGCAATTCGTTGCTCAGATCTGCGGCGTTCCGAGGCGATTTGTTTGTCCAGATTGCTGATATAATTCTCCGCAAAAGTACGAATTTTCTTATCGTCTTCCTTCAGCCACGCCTGAATTTCTTTTTTCTTGCGAGTAAGCGGCTTTGAGCAGAGCCGGGGCCCAGGGGCAAAAATAACAGATTTCGCAAGCTTGCCCCTGGGCCCCGGTTCAAGCCCGGGGAGCGGCACACAAACCCCTCAAATAGAGAGGGGTAGACCATTAGTCCCCCTCCCCTTTACAAACGGGGTCTGGGGACTGGTCCCCAACGCCAGCCGCGCAGGCTGCCAAATTCCACAAAATGAAGAGGCCAGCGAGGACAGGCCCGCCAGGGCACACTCACACCGCCCCCTATTCCTTAGGCGCGTAAACGGCGCTCACCTTATCGCGCAACTCATCTAGTGTGCCAGTTTTGATCGCCGCCCGGATTTGGCTCATCAGGTCTTGATAGAAGGCAATATTGGCCCAGCTGACCAGCATGGGGGCAAGATATTCGCGGGCTTTGAACAGATGGTGCAGATAGGCTTTGGAATAGTCGGTGTGGGCGGGGCATGAACTGCTGGCGTCAATTGGCTCGGGGTCTTCGTTGAAGCTGGCGTTACGCAGGTTGATTTTTCCCTGCCAGGTGAAGGCCTGCCCGTGCCGCCCTGAGCGCGTGGGCATGACGCAATCGAACATATCAATGCCGCGTGACACGGCTTCGATGAGATCGAGCGGTGTCCCTACCCCCATCAAATAGCGCGGCTTGTCGACCGGCATTTGCGGCAGGGTGAAATCGAGCACTTTGAGCATCATCTCCTGACCTTCGCCCACCGCCAGCCCGCCGATGGAATAGCCGGGGAAGTCTATCTCTGTAAGCACCCTGATGGAAGCCCCGCGCAAATCCTCATAGATGCCGCCTTGCACAATGCCGAACAAGGCCTGATGGCTTCCCGCGCGCTTGTCAAAAGCACGCATCGAGCGATCAGCCCAGCGCATGGACAGCTCCATGCTGGTGCGGGCCTCGCTATGGGTGGCGGGAAAAGGCGTACATTCATCAAATGACATCTGAATATCGGCACCAAGTTCGCACTGGATTTCAATGCTGCGTTCTGGTGTCAGCTCATGCTTGCTGCCATCAATATGCGAGCGGAAGGTGACGCCGTTTTCGTTCATTTTGCGCAATTTACTAAGCGACATCACCTGAAAGCCGCCGCTATCGGTGAGGATGGGCTGTGGCCAGTTCATGAATTTATGTAAACCGCCCAGCCGCTCAATGCGATCAGAGCCGGGGCGCAGCATCAAATGATAGGTATTGCCAAGAATGATATCGGCCCCCGTGGCCCGCACCTGTTCGGGGTACAAGGCCTTGACGGTCGCCGCCGTTCCAACCGGCATAAAGGCGGGCGTATGGATCACCCCTCGCGAGGTGTTGATCTGGCCGCAACGGGCCTCGCCATCACGGGCATTGATATCAAAAGAAAATACTGTGCTCATTGGCGCATTCATAGAAAACATCAAACGGGCTGGCAAGCCTTAAACGGAACCGCGCGGCGCTGGCTGGCCAACCGCTGCGCTTCACTCTTCCCCTAAAAGATCAATCAAATGCGGCACAAAGCGCGCGCCGTGCCCCTCTTTGACCTTTGAGCAATATAGATCGCAAACGGCTTGCGAGAGCTTGTCGGGGGCACCAAGGTCGGTGGTCATTATCGTGTAATAGCCCATATCCTTGGCGCTGTTTTGCAATGAAAACTGAAAGCTGCTTTCATCGCCATCAAGAATATAGGGAGCCAGCCGCTCCAGCACCACCCCGGCTCCCCCACCTGCCGCCAGCACCTCGTGCAGCACCTTGGGATCAATGTCCGCTTTGTTGGCGCTAGCGCTCGCCTGCGCCAACACAGCCGCAAAGCCCAGCGACACGAAATTATGCAACAGCTTCATGGTATGACCAGAGCCAACACCCCCCGCATAGGTGATATTTTCGGCGAATGATTGCAGCAATGGCAATTGGCGCTCGAACAAGGTCTTGTCCCCCCCGACAATCAGATTGAGCCGCCCCTGTGCAGCTTCTTTGGGGGTGCGGGTCATGGGAGCGTCAAGAAAAAGGCCGCCTGCTGCCTCGACCTTGTGAGCGAGTTTCTGCGTCGAAGCTGGAATGGCGGTTGAGCAATCTATGATCACCATGCCGGGCCGCAGATGTTCAAGCACCCCGCCCTCTTGCAACATAACATCCTCCACCTGCGGTGAGCCTGTCACACAAAGGATCACCACCTCACTCGCTGCACTCAGCTCGCCAATCGTCTTATGGAGCTGCGCACCATCACGGGTCAGATCTTCAATCGGCTGATTGCCCGCATGCTCCAGCAAGCCGACCTCCCAGCCGTTGTTTAGGATATTGCTGGCAATCCCGTGCCCCATCAGACCAACGCCAATTACGCCAACCACTTGTTTGCTCATAACTTCCCTCTTGATCTGTTTTCTGGCTTTGCCCCTACATCTCCAACACCACGATTAGCAAACTGATCTAAATCAGCTCCAGTCGCTCAATCGTCCAGTACAGCGCCATGACAACAATCACCGCAGAGGCTGGGATGGTCACCACGTTGCGATACCAGGATTTTTCGCCAAACCAGAACCCCACCAAGCCAAAACAAGCGGCCAGAATGGTCAGCTGACCAAGCTCAACCCCCACATTGAAACTGATCAGCGAGGTCATGAACGCCCCCCTCTCCATGCCAAAATCTGCGAGCACACTGGCAAACCCCTGCCCATGCAGCAAGCCAAAAGCAAACCCCAGAGCAAGCCGCGAATTGGCAAGGGTCTTGCTGCGGATATTCTCGATCCCGACATAGGCAATAGAGGCGGCAATCAGCGGCTCGACAATGCGCGATGGCAGCGAAAACACTCCCGCCATGGACAGTCCCAGCGTCAAGGTATGAGCCAGCGTGAACATGGTCACCTGCCACAAGAGCGGGCGCAGTTTGGGGCTGAACAAAAACAGTCCCATAATGAACAAGATATGATCAAGTCCGCGAGGCAGAATATGCACATAACCCAGCTTGATATAAGACGCGATCACCTCGCTCATGGGGCGGCGCGTAAACAGCTCGGCAAGCGAGAATTGCTGACTGGCGACATCGGTTCGTATCCATTGCCATTCCGACCAATGCCACTTGCTCGCCTGCTCATCCACCTGGCGCACCCGCACGGCGCTTTGACCAAACAGCGCCGGATAATAAAATTGCAGCTTGCTGGTGGCCCGGTCAAGCGGCCCTTCGAGAAAGATGATACTGGCCCTTGGCACCTTCGTGTAGCCGGGCGCCGCGATCTTCACGGAGCTGATGCGCAGCTTGATGCGCTTGCCATCTCCCTTGAGGAAAATTTCCGATAAAAAACGCTGTTCAAAGCTATTGAACTGTTCGCGTAACGCGGCAGCGGATAACACCCGCAGGGCATCATATTGCGCTGAATTGGGAGCCTGTTTGGTATTTTTAAAACGCGCATTAATACCCGTCAGCAACGCCTCGACACTGGCCCGCACCTCAATGCGCACAACCCCGCGCACATCGGCGCTGATCTCGATCAAGGCTGGCTTGACGACATCGGCGCGGGCGCCATTGGTGAACAAAACAGCCGCGAGCAGCAACAAAACCGCATAGAGGCAAACCACCGGCTTGCGCCACCCAATTGCCTCGCCCATTGCGGCCCGTTGCGCCGTCAAACTTTTCCCGCTCATATCATTTAAAACCGTTATTCTAATGCCACTTTTCCCCTTAACAACATTGTTTAACTAGAATATAATGTATTCGAAACAAAAACATATAAAAATTACCACCAATTGGTAAATCAAGGAAAGTGACCTCCTCATGTCAAAGATTAACAGACGCCGGCTCTTGCAACTTATGGCTGCTGGTGGCGCGGTTGGCAGTACGTTGCCTTGGTGGATGACCGGGTCGAGTGCGGTGGCAGCTTCTGATGCTGATTAT
>JAJRRW010000114.1 GCA_024279115.1 Alphaproteobacteria bacterium | reverse complement strand
TTGGTCTATCGGCTACCGCCTATTTGAGACCAGAAATTTCAGTTCGGAAATGGCAGAGGATTAACCCTCAATCACGCCCATGATGTCGCTTTCTTTCATGATCAGCAGGTCTTCGCCATCGATCTTGACTTCTGTGCCGGACCATTTTCCAAACAGCACTTTGTCGCCAACAGCAACGTCAGGAGAGATGATGCGGCCGCCTTCGTCGCGTCCACCAGCACCAACGGCGATGATTTCGCCTTCTTGAGGTTTTTCAGCTGCGCTATCAGGCAAGATGATGCCACCTGCGGTTTTCAGCTCTTCGTCGACACGGCGTACGACGACGCGATCATGAAGGGGACGAAATTTCATTGTTTTTCTACTCCGGTTAAAGTTTTTAATACGATCCAGTTTCGTTGAGACAATGATTTTGACATCATGGGTGTCTAAGCTTTTGTGGCAGGTGACACGCGCAATGCAGGGGGCCATTGGCTCTCTGAGACTGTTAGCACTCATCAATGGCGAGTGCTAACAACTGTTCGGCTATATAGAAGTGAGGGGGGTTTTTGTCAAGAGTAAAGCCGCTCAATTTGCGAACAAATTGCCATAAGAGTTAAGAGTGAGATTGCTGTAACCTGGCCAGATTGATCGGCAATTCGGCTGGCCATTAAAGATATATATCTGGGGCGAGATTTGGTTTGGACAAGCAGAAGTATATGTGACAAACTGTCACTGTAGAATATCAAGATATAAGAATGTCGGATTTATCAGGCGCACCCTTGAGCTTGATGCAAAATCGGATCAGGCCACTCATTTGAGTAGGCAAACTGCCTTATTGCAGAGCATTGATCTCTCCGACAGTTGCAAATCCAAGGAGGAAGTTGCGCAATGACCATTCTCGATTACCTGGACGGGCATCAGCCCATGTTGATCTCTTGTCGTCCCGAAGATTCTGTAAAATCGGCCGCCACCTTGCTGTCCAGCAATAAAATTGGTGCCATGCCGGTGGTTGACGAACAAGGTAAGCTGGTGGGGCTGTTATCGGAGCGTGATATTGTGCGGGCCTTTTCCATGCACAATCGCGATATCATGACCATGGTGATAAAAGAACTCATGTCGGTCAATCCCATCACCTGCAATTTTGATGATGAGATGGAGCGGGCCATGCGCTTGATGAACCGTCACCGGTTTCGGCATCTACCCGTTATGAAGGGGCAAGAGCTGGTTGGCATGTTGTCTATTCGCGATGCGCTGGAAGATATGATCCGCCACAAAGAGCTGGAAACCAATGTGATGCGCGACATCTCTATCGCCGCCAGAACGCGCTAAAAAGCGGACACAAAACAGGCTTTGGATCTTATAGTCTGAAAAGACGCGGCAAAGCAGGCGGGCTGCCAGGCGCGCTCGACATCGTTATTTATCGCAAATTCGTCAGGCGGGTATTGGCTTCGGTGATGCCAAGGCGCGCCGCCATATTATACCATTTACGTGCATCGGTACGACTGCTGTGCACATCATGCAGATTAGCGTTTTTGAGATAGTTGGGGTCAAAGGTCTCGGCCAGAGCCATGGCTGACATACCACTGCCAAGGGTTGCTGCATATTGCAAGATCATGCGCGCCGAGCTGATATCGCGCTGCTTGAGATAGCTGTTGGCCCGTTTGAAAATCTGATTTTCCATGTCGGGGTCGATATTGGCAGCGGGCATGACCTCAAGCTGCTCGAATTCACGAGGTGTTGCTTGCGGATTTGCTTTGGCGCGAGTTTTGGCGTTTGGCGATTTGCGTGCTGCAAACAGGTGTCCCTGGTTACGATCCGCTTTTTTCTCAAACGCCCTGATCTGGTTTTCCAGTTCCTGGGGTGTCATGAAAATATCTTTTGCCGAGGGGGCTTTGAGAGAGCCTTGTTGGGGAGAGGCGGCTGTTGTGGAGATTCTGGAAGCCGTGGCCACCTGGGTTTCGTTCAAGCCTGCCATACGAGCCAGTGGATCAGAGGTGAGCGTTTCACGTTGCGCATATTGCGAGGCTGGTTTGGCCGACAGGGCAGCGGCAATCCACGAATAAGTCTCGCCAGCTTTTGTCTGGGCCTTGGCCCAGTCGATACCTGTTGGCGAGGTTACGTGCGAAAAGACCAGCGCTGAAACAAACAACACTGCCAGTGTGCCAAGGGCTCCCGAAAAATAAAGCCCCCATCTTGTCGGGCCAATGGGAAGGTCTGGCGACACGGGGATACCTGGTCTTGAGTGGGGAATATGCATGGCAGTCTCTGTGGGATAGTGTTCGAACGGGGTCCCTTGCGGGGCATAGGCATGGTCAAGCGGATCGATAGTCGACAACAGCTCTCGCAGCCCATTTGTCTGGGAGCGGTATTCGGGCAGAAAATCGTCAGCGCTGCCAAGTGGGTCTTTTGGCGCAATGCGATGCTGCTTTTTCGCGGAATTTTTTGGGCGGGCAGGCCTCTGCTGCAAAGTCTGCTTATCGGCGGCGTCCTTGCTCCGTTTGTGGGGAGTGCAAGGGGGCACAGCTTTTTTTCCGGCCTCGGAATTTTTGCCGGGCACGGGCGTTTTCTGGATCGCTGGTGTCGCCTCGATTGCCGGCAAGATAATCATGTCCTGTTTTTTGGTCGCTGAATTGGAGGCGTGATGAGGAGACTTGCTTTGGCTGTGCTTCTTGCCAGTGGCTCCCGCAACATCCGCTGTCCTGAATTTTTTCGCCATTTCACTATTCCTTACACGTCCTTTTTAGGGAGAGCGTGCATACTCGTTACAAATCTCAAAAACCGATCAGGGAAAAATCCATTCTCGTGATTGACCTACAGGTCAAACTCGCCCATATCGATACACATGGCACAGTTTTTTGGTGTTTCTTGCCACCACAAATACTGTATGAGCAAATTTAGTGCCATAAAATGATATATCGGAGATAACTTGCTTTCCATCATATATCGGCCTGATTTATTTGGCAAATAACTAATCGGCGTTATTCTCGAAATTGGTTACTAAAAAGGGTTTTATTATGCATTATCGCTTTTTGGCTTTGGTATTTACATTTTTTCTTCCGTTGACGAACAGTTCTGTACACGCAGTAGAGGTTCTGACTAAATCAGCGGTGACAAAAGTAACCGTTTTCCCCTCCGGCGCTCAAATTGTCCGCACCGCAAAAATTGATCTGGCCGCTGGTGATCAGATAATCGTGCTTCAGGATTTGCCCGAGCGATTGATCCCCAGTTCATTGCGGGTTGAGGGAGCGGGTGAAAAAAGTTTCGAAATTGGCTCGGTCGATAGCAAGCGCATCTATGTCAATGTGAAAAACAAGCAGGGGGTGCTTGATAAAAATGAGCGCCAGAAGCTCGAAGATATTATTGAGCGGCTAAGCGATGAGAATACGCTTTTGACCTCGCGCATCAACGCTGCGCAAACCCAGCGCCGTTTGATGGAGCGCTTGACCGATTTGCCGGGCCGCTCCCCCGGCCGTCCTTTTGACAAGCAAGGTGGCGATAGCGGGGCAGGGATGTTCTCCGTTGAAAGCTGGGGTCAGATTTTTGATTTGATCGGCGCGCGCATGTCGGTGGCCGATGATCTCATTCTCCAATATCGCAAGGAGCAGCGGAAAAAAACCAAAGATATCGCCAAGCTGAAAAAGCGTTTGAGCGAGCAGCCCGCCAAAAAAGAACGCCAGATGGAGGTGCGGGTGGCCGTTCATGCCAGCGAGCAGATGTCAGGAAGTCTGAAGATCAAATATCAGGTGCGCGAGGCGTCTTGGCGCCCCTTTTATGATGCGCGACTGGCCACGGGTGAAAAGGGGGTCAAGCCTATGTTGTCGCTCACCAGACGGGCAGGTATCCGCCAGTGGAGCGGCGAAGACTGGAGTAATGTCAAGCTGTCCTTGTCCACCACCAGCCCGCAAAAAGGCTCGCAGGCTCCGGTGTTGGTTCCAAAGCGGCTCGACCTTCTTAGCAATATTCCGGTTGCCGCCAAGCCAGCGCCAGGTTATCTGGCGGACAAGGTGCGCGGTAGGGGGCGTGGTATGGCGCGCACGGAGATGATGTCGCAAGATACGGCGGCCGCACCACTGGCACCGGTCGTTGAGCTAAAAAAGAGGCGCATGATGGCCCGCGAAAGACGTGCAAGTGTCAAGCAATATACCTTCCAGGCGGTGTTTGGAATTCCGGGCCTGATCAGTATTTTGCCCACGGGAGATGAAAAGAAAGTCGCAATCAGCAGCGACAAACTGGAGCCATCGCTCAAAATAAGGGCCGTCCCCAAGGTCAACAGCACCGCTTTTTTGTATGCCAAATTCACCCATGACAAGAAGGCCACGCCCTTATTGCCGGGATCTGTTGCCCTTTATCGCGACGGAACCTTTGCGGGTAATGGCAGTATGCCATTGATCAATGCCGGGGATGAGTATGAGCTTGGCTTTGGAGCGGATGAGGCGGTCAAGGTGGTGCGTGCTGAAATCAAGCGCACGAAAGGAAAGGCGGGTGTTTTCACCAAGTCCAAGACCGATGAGCAGCGCTACACAATCAAGATCACCAATCTGCATCAGACGGCAATCGATATGGAAGTGATCGATCAGATCCCCTATTCGGTGAATGAAAACGTCGTTGTACGTCTGTTGCCCAGTAGCACAACACCCAGTCGCCAGAATATCAAAGACAAGCGTGGCATTCTCGCCTGGGACTTTAAGCTGGGAGAGGGGCAGGAAAAACTGATCAATCTCGACTACACGATCACCTGGCCCGCCGATCGGCGTTTGCGGCGTTGATCTCGGTTTTAGTTTGATCTCACTCCCGGCTATTCTTCGCTTCGCGAAGGCCTCCGTTAGGGCGCGCAATGCGCGGCGCGTGGTCACGCTTGCCTCCCGTTGGTCGGAGGCCTTTACTATCTTGAGATTGACACGAATAATCCGATGTAACCATCGGCAAGGCCGACTGGCCACCGCACATTAGTGCGCGCCCGCGCAGGCCCGAGCGCAGCGAGGAGCAGCCGGGAGTGAGATCAAACCACGAATAGCCGGGAGACCAAACAAAACCAGATTAAGCCGCGGCGGCTGGTTCAGTCAAGATGGCGTGCAGGCCGTGGCGGTCATTGGTGGTGCGCAGTTTGTCGAGGGCAGAGGGCTCGCGCAGCAGGCGAGAAATACGGGCCAGGGCTTTGAGGTGGTCGGCGCCAGCACTTTCGGGGGCCAGCAGCACAAAGATCAGATCAACGGGTTGATCGTCGATGGCGTCGAAATCAATGGGGTCGTCCAGTCTTGCGAACAGGCCGATGATTTGCTTGAGGCCTGAAATTTTACCATGGGGTATGGCGATGCCATGGCCAACGCCGGTGGAGCCAAGGCGTTCGCGCTGCAATAAGGTATCGAACACATCGCGCTGATCAAGGCCGGTCAATTCTTCGGCCTGACTGGACAGTTCCTGCAGGACCTGTTTCTTGCTTTTGGCGTGAAGGAGCGGGAGTATGCCGTCTCTTGATATGAGATTGCCAAGATCCATAAGTTTCGTCCCTTGTTAACGAGCACCCGTCATGTGATTGCGTGCCAGCGTGAAATTGCGATTACCTGTTGTCAAATACGATCCAGGGTTGGTTTTTTGTCGAGCAATCGAGTTCTTGTGATCGGTATTGCCACACATTCCAGAGCAATAATCGCACCAGAATTTCGTGAAAACACTATAGCGCGTCAATTTTGACCTTACTGCGACAATGTGCCGGGGTCTATCCAGCCAATATTACCATCATCGCGACGATATACCACGTTTATACGCCCATGCGCCGCATTTTTGAAGAGTAGAAACGGCCGATTTGCAAGATCTAGTTCCATAACGGCATCACTTACCGGTAATTCACGAATAATCGTTTGTTTTTCCGCGATAATAACAGGGTTGAGATCTTTGGGATTTATTTCATCCACACCTTCGTGTTCAACAAGATAATCTGTGGCGGCTAATTCAGCGGCGACATTTTTCTGGTTATTATGGTGGTCGCGCAAACGGCTTTTATAGCGTCTAAGGCGCTTGTCCAGGCGCTCAAGAGCGATATCAACGCTGGTATGGGCATTGTCAGATGAGCCTTGGGAGTGCAGGGACAGTCCTGACCACAGATCGACAGAACAATTGGTACTGAACTCATTTTTGTTCTTTTCGATACGAATATGCCCTGGAAAACTCCGTCCAACATATTTTTCCAACATGTCAGAGATCCGATCGAGTGTATATTCCCGCAATGCATCACCAACGTCCAGATTCTTACCCGTTATCTGTATTGTCATATTCTATGGCACCCTCCTTTAGAATGGTATTTTGGTCAGACCGATTTTCAGTTTGATCTGTCATACTCGAATCATCACGGTTATGTCCTAACTGAGCATATCAAATTTTGACCTCAAATCATTCTTTAACCAAGGGTTTTCGAAAAAACCGATTTTTGTGTTCTTAATCAGAACACTTACATGATTGAACAAGCCTCCAGCTGCGTCAAGCGCGCAGCCGATCATTCCTGTTTATTATGTATAGCAACAAACCAACGGCACAAGGGTAGCGGGCGTAATGAGCCTGCAAATCGACCTGAAAAGGCGTGAGGTTGAGCGGGCAATCGCTTGGCGCTCTCTTGGGCTGCATCAGCGGCGTGCGGCAACTGACAATCTTGTTGCCATGAAACACAATATAAAGGCGAGCCAGAATGACAGTATATCTGGGGGCAATGGCAAGCATTGTTTGCCGCCATTTTTTTGCTGTGATACATTAAGTGTAAGTAGATACAAAATATGTAGCAACATAAAGCTATAGGTTTAACTCACACAAAAAGTCGCATGAAATGGCAAAAATCGCAGTCAAAAAGCCGTGTCCGGTGGCGCGGGTTATGGATATTCTGGGAGAGCGCTGGACCATATTGATCCTGCGCGAGCTGTTTTTGCACGGTCCGCGCCGCTTTCAGGATTTCTCCTCCTCAATGCAAACGATTAGCCCGACAACCTTGTCGGCGCGCCTCAAGGGGCTGGAAAAAAATGCTATTATCAGCCGTCAATTCTATGAAACCCAGCCCCCCCGCGCCGAATATATCCTGACTACCAAAGGTCAAGAGCTGGCTCCGATCCTCAATGCCATGCTGATCTGGGGAGAAAAATATACGCAGTTGGACCAAATGTCGGCAAAAGAGAGAGTCCAAACAAAGCCCTAGACTCGGCAGGTCGGGCGCAACCCATCCAAATCACCTCTTAATTTCAAACAAAGATACGCCCCGAAAATGGAACCGACCTAAGTGTCTGTGCCAAAACCAGATGAGTTATTTCAATGACTTAAAATTAAAAACAAAGAGGTTGTCATCCCGCCGGAGGGCGGGATCCATAACCCCAAACCGTTGTAATTGGGCAATAAACGCTGCGGCGTATGGATCCCAGCCTTCGCTGGGATGACACCATTGCGTATAATATAACGCATATATAACAGTTCGTTAGTTTTGAATCAGACTCTAAGTCAATCCAAATAATGGATAAGGAAACTCTCTGGCTTTAAAGGAAGCGCGTTGTTTCAGTGCCATACATCGGTATCAAGCTGGCAGGTAGCGCGATGGCCAGTCAGTATTTGATGGTTTTGCGAGGGCATAGAGGGGCAATAGTGAGTGCCATCTATAGCCCGGACGGGACGCATATTGTTACCAGCTCCGATGGTAGCACGAAGATTTGGGATGCCAAAAGCGGCAAACTGCTTTTTCGCCTCAAGGGCCACACGGACGGTGTGGTATCGGCCAGGTTTAGTGCAGATGGGTCCCGCATCGTCACAAGCTCCAGGGATCGGACGGCACGCTTGTGGAATGCCCGTAGCGGGGCGCTTCTGGTGACGATGACGGGGCATCAAGGCTCCTTGACCGATGCTCATTTCAGCCCCGATGGCAAGCAGGTCGTCACTGCCTCTGATGATGGGAGCGCCCGCCTTTGGGATGTGAGATGGGCGACGCAATGGACCGGGCGCGAGCTACAAGACAAGGTTTGCCGCGAGAAGCTTGCGGGGGCAAGGACCTTTACGATTGATGATGCCGCCGATCCAATCTTGCGTGGTCTTGACAATGCCAATGTCTGCAAACGCACTGGACTGCTATCCCGCAGATACTGGGCCCGTAGTTTCAACAAGGCAGTAAGGAATATCAAGGCCTTGTTTTAGGATTTAAACTCAATAAAACATCATATCCGTCCAGGCCACATGGGCTTGTTCACAGAGCGGTTTGCATTCACTCCCGGTCAGAAACAGCTGAACAGTTTTGCTTCGGTTTCAAGTTAAGAAATGCAGGATATATCTGGATATTTTTAAATTTCTTGACGCCGAAAACGGCGCAAAAATATCAGCTGGAATGATTGCGGGTGAACGCAAACTGCTCTAGCCGGCTTGCGCCAGTTCCATTTTCTTTTGGCGGCGACGCTGCACGGAAGAGGGAATGTGCAGGGCCTCGCGATATTTGGCGACGGTGCGCCGGGCAATTTCGACGCCGTCTTCGCGAAGCAGCGCAACGATTTTATCGTCCGAGAGCACCTTGGTGGCGGGTTCCGCGTCAACCAGCTGCTTGATTTTGTAGCGCACACTTTCAGACGAATAGGCTTCGCCATTTTCCGATGAGGCAATGGCGGACGTAAAGAAATATTTCAGCTCGAACACGCCGCGCGGGGTGCCGATAAATTTGTTGGAGGTGACCCGGGAGACGGTACTTTCGTGCATCTCAATGGCTTCGGCCACAGTTTTGAGATTGAGTGGCCGCAAATGTTCAATGCCATGCACAAAGAACGCATCTTGCTGGCGCACCACTTCGCGCGCCACCTTCAAAATAGTGCGGGCGCGCTGATCAAGGCTCTTGGTGAGCCAGTTGGCGGTATTGAGACATTCGGACAGATAGGTCTTGTCGTCGCTTGAGCGGGCGCCCTTTGATACGGTGGTGTAATAGGTGCGATTGACCAGTATGCGGGGCAGGGTTTCACTGTTCAGCTCCACATGCCAGCCGCCATTGCTGATCTGGCGGACAAAAACATCGGGCACCACTGGCTGCACCATGGCCTGATCAAATTCATGCCCGGGTTTTGGATTGAGCTGGCGAATATGGGTGATCATTTCGCTCAGCTCGTCCATATCGACGCCGACGGCCCGTTTCAATTCATTGATTTTGTGAGTGCCCAGCAGTTCCAGGTGATCGCATAATGTCTGCATCAAGGGGGTGAGGTCGCCCTGATCATACAGCTGGATGGCCAGACATTCGCCGATGTCGCGGGCAAACACGCCACTTGGCTCAAAAGTCTGCATGACGTGCAAGGTGCGTTCGACCGCTTCTAGAGAGATGCCAAGCTGCTCGGCCAGCTCTTCCAGGTCGCCGCGCAGATAGCCAGCATCATCGATCATGTCGATCAGATTTTGGCCGATGATCAGTTGCACATGGTCGTTAATGGTCAGGTGTAATTGCCGGATGAGGTGATCGCGCAGGGAGATGGTATCGGCCACATAGGCCTCAAGATTATTGTCACTGGTATCGAAGCCGCGTCCGCCCCCGGAGCCAAGCTGTTGCCAGCCGCTGTCCAGACCAGCCGAGGGAGCAAGGGCTCCGGCATCGGGGTACACATCGTCAAAATTACTATCGAGATCAGACACCCGTTCTTGCTGGCCGGATTCGCTGGCAAGGTCGCTATAGCTGTCGGTGACATCACTGTCAGTTTCGGATTTTTCGCTGTCTTGCGAGGTGCCGTCTTTTTGGTCCTGGGCTTTGGCGCTGATGTCGCCGGGGCGGTCATCTTGCGGGGCGATGGGTTCGCCCTCGTCCAGGTCTTTGCGCTCCAGCAGGGGATTGCGTTCGAGTTCGGCATCGACAAATTCGTTAAGCTCAAGATTAGATAATTGCAACAGCTTGATCGCTTGTTGCAGCTGCGGCGTCATCACCAATGATTGGCTTTGCCGAAATTCCAGTTTTACAGATAGTGCCATTTCCATCTATCCCTGAGCGAGTTGCGCCTTTGTTTTGATCCGCACATCACTTTTTTGGTGTCTGCAAGGATCAGGTCGCCTTATGATTATATCTTAATTTCGCTTATAAACCAAAATCCTCAACAATATCTGACTATTGAGCTGTTCGGGCCTGTTGAGAAATAGGATAAAGCGGGGGAAAGTCACGTGAAATGGGGGGGGATGGACTAAAATCGGTCTTTTGGAGAGTTTGCAAAAGGGTTACTAAAGAGTGAAATCTTCGCCAAGATAGACGCGCCGCACCTCTTCATTGTGGGCAATTTCATACGGGGTGCCCTGCGTGAGCACCTGTCCCTCGGCGATGATATAGGTGCGATCGGTGATCGACAGGGTTTCGCGGGCGCTGTGATCGGTGATCAGCACGCCGATGCCGCGCTGGGTCAAATGGCGCACCAGCACGCGGATATCGTTGATGGCAATGGGATCAACCCCGGCAAATGGTTCATCAAGCAGCACAAAAGAGGGGCGGCTGGCCAGGGCCCGGGCGATTTCGAGGCGGCGACGCTCCCCCCCCGACAGGGCGATGGCCCTTGATTTGCGCAGATGCGAGATGTGGAATTCGTCGAGCAGAGCGTCGAGCTGCCCCTGGCGACGTTTTTTGTTGGGCTCGACCAGTTCGAGCACGGCGCTGATATTCTTTTCCACGCTTAGTCCGCGAAAAATAGATTCTTGTTGCGGCAGATAGCCAACGCCAAGGCGGGCGCGGCGATACATGGGCAGGCGGGTCACATCATGTCCATCAATCTGAATTCGCCCCTTGTCGGGGGCAACAAGGCCGGTGATCATGTAAAAGACGGTGGTTTTTCCCGCGCCGTTTGGGCCAAGCAGACCAACGGATTCGCCGCGACCAACAGACAGCGATGCGCCGCGAACAACAGGGCGGCCCTTATAGGATTTCCAGACAGAATGGACCGTCAGCCAGCCTTCGCCAGCGATCGGTTCTGGTTGCTGGCGTATAACCGCAAGAGGGGATGGTTCGCGGGAATTGTCTCCAGCCTTTGCCGAGGCTTTTTTTCCAAATGACAATATCTTCAGCACAATAATTGCAAATCCTGTGTGAGCTTGGCCCGCGTCTTTGTCGCATAGACCGACAAATAATCCAATCTTGAATGAAGGGGGCCTGCGCTAATTATTTTCCGATGAGAGCTGTTTTTGCCAGGGAAGGGGGGGCTTGCTGGCAGGTAGAGTGTTTCTTGGTGCCGCCGTTTTTTTGGCTTTGTCACCGCTAGCGGCTTTTTTAATGTTGTTTTTACCGGGAAAGAACACACCTGAAATGCGGGGACGTTTGCCTGTTTTTCCAGTTGTCGCCGAGCTTGTGGTACGAAATTTTGACCTGCCAGTGTTGAGATCGATGACCAGCGTGTCGCCGCGCATGACATTGCCGCTTTGCGACAGCACCACATTGCCGCCAATCGTGACAATTTTTGCAACGACATCAAACTTTGCCCAGTCAGCAGTCGCAGATTGACTGTCCGGGGTGGTGATTGCCACCTTGCCACTGGCATCAATTTTCTTGATCCCCGCGGCCTCGTTTTTCTTCTTCTGGCCGTCAGCGCCCCCGCTATAGGTGACTTTGAGCTTTTTGGAAACGAGCTGGAACTTGCCTTGGACGACTTTGACATTGCCGCTGAAAATGGCGATTTTCTTGTCGTCGTGAACTTCAAGCGTGTCTGCTTCGATCTTGATGGGATCATTGTTCTTTTTGGAAAAGCCCCCAAAGCTTTGCGCAATGGATTGCGCGTGAACAAGGCTTGTGAAGGCAAAGGATATTAAAATCAATAAGATAAAGAGCGGTCCCGTCAAGGATTTGGCCAGCCGATCAGACAGCTTTTTTGGCCCTTGCAGGTTTGTGGCAATGGCTCGGTTTAATTGTTTCATGTGCATTTCGTTGCCTGTCTTGTAAAGCGTTGTGCTTGTCATCTCTTGTCTTCAGGTCGATCCTCAAGACATACACATCAAAATTCCATTTAAGAGTCTACGACTTAAGCCCCAAAGATGGACCTATTTTGTCAGTGATTTGTTTTTTTGTAGTTTGACCTTGACGCCGCCGCTGAACAAGACACTTTTTTGTGCGCTCGACAGGGTCATGGCGGCTGCCTCTATGATATTTTCATTCAGGGTCATGTGCACGGGCTGATCTGACGTGATTGTTTGGGTTTTCATATCAATATTTGCGTGTTGCATTTTCACTGCCATACCCTGATTGGTGGTGATTTCGATATCGCCTTCCAGGGTCATTTTCTCACTCTTGGTATTATAATTTCCCTTGTTGGCGGTCAGCCTGGTCCATTTCTTATTGGGCTGTTCGAGGAAACCAGATATTTTATGGAGCTTTAAAAGATGTGTTTTGGTGATCTGCTGAAGGGCGTATTCAGCCTCGATTTTATAGCGGCCCAGCTTGTCATTACCGCCAGAATAGCGCGGATTAATCATTTTCAAGCCCTCGCTGGAAAGGTCAATTCCTTCGATTGAAACCGGCAGATCCATGGAAATGGGACTGGTGCCATTGGGAACAATATACAAAGCAAGGATGCCAAGTGACACCAAGGGGAGCAAAAACTTCAATGTTTTGGCCGCATAGGTGTGACGCTTGGCCTTGCCAAAGGCCTTTCGCTGATCTTCTTTGGACAAAATAGTTGGCAGATCAGCGAGATCTGCAGACTGAAAATGTGGGGTAGCACTATGCATGATATTGGGTCTGGTGGCTCCTTTATGACCTGGGTCAGATTCTAAGGGGTCAATACGGTTAGAATTCGGCAGCTTTCAAAATTGGCAGCGCTGATCAGTGCCAGGGCCTGCCTTGTCTTAAGAATGGGAGAATATGTCGGTTTCGGGCCATCCTTGAAGATCAAGCAGGGCTCTGGTTGGCAGAAAATCGAAACAGTTGGCCGCCAGCTCGACACGGTTTTCACGGGTCAGGCGGATTTCCAGTTCTTCGCGCAGCTTGTGTAAATAGAGCACGTCGGAGGCCGCATATTTCTTTTGATCGTCGGTGAGTTCGTCGGCACCCCAGTCAGAACTTTGCTGTTGTTTGGAAATCTCGATCCCTGCCAGTTCGCGGCACAGATCCTTGAGGCCATGATAGGGCGTGTAGGTGCGGGTCAGTTTGGAGGCGATTTTGGTGCAATAGACCGGTGTGGTCATGACGCCGAGGTGATGATAGAGCGTGGCGATATCAAAACGCGCAAAATGAAAGATCTTGGTGACGCTTGCATCCGCCAGCAGCGCCTTCAGATTAGGGGCGTCATATTCCCCTTTGGCGAGTTGCACGAGATGGGCATTGCCATCACCAGATGACAGTTGCACCAGGCACAAGCGGTCCCGCAAAGGGTTGAGGCCAAGAGTTTCAGTATCAATGGCTACGATGGACCCAAAATCCATGCCATCTGGCAAATCACCCTTATATAGCTCAATCGTCATATCAGCTCGATCCCATCATTTGAACTTCTGTTATAGGGCTCTTATGCCATGATCTTCGTGAGCGGGACAAGTGATCATACTCTTTGCTGGCGTCAATTGTATAGCTGCACGGGGGATAACGGACCCATATCATCAGCTAAGAGTTTGTTAACCATAGGTCTCGTTGAGTTTTTGTTAACTATATCTGCTAGGTAAATATTAGCCGGTTTACCATAAATTCTGACTTGTGTGGCGGTGATCATTTGTGGGTTTTCTATCGTATGATGTCGGGACTTGTGGGGGATTTCAGAAGCGAAAAAAGCTGGAGTAGTCGACAGGTTTTGTTGGGGCTAGTGGTTTAAATTAGGGAATGTTATGCGTAAAAATTATGCACTTTTAGGTGCCACAATCGTGATGTGTCTGGTGGTCAGGCCCGCCGTGGCGGAAGAGGCTGATATCGGTGAGCCATTCAAATTGGCGACGATCGCGCCACAGCAAAATGAAGAGGTCGTAAGGGCGCAGGCAGCAACAATGCCCGCCGTGAAAGGCCCTGTTTCCAAAACAAAGAAAATCGCCAAAAAGAAGCCGATCAAGAAAAGAGTACCAGAGCGATTGTTTGCCACGATCGATTTGAGTTCGCAGACCATGAATGTCATGGTTGATGGCCAACTCAAGCATAGCTGGATTATCTCCAGTGGCAGAAAGGGTTTCCATACACCAAGGGGGTCATACAAACCTTATTATATGGCGACGATGCATTATTCGAAAAAATATGATAATGCCCCCATGCCTCATTCGGTGTTTTACAGCGGCGGATTTGCGGTCCATGCGACAAGTTCGGTCAGGCAGCTTGGCCAACCCGCCTCTCATGGTTGCACCAGACTGGCGCCAGGAAATGCCAAAAAGTTTTTCGATCTCGTTCTGAAATACAAAAAAGCGGGAACACGCATCAAGATTGTTGGTTCAACGCCTGCAGCACGTAGCTATAAACAGCGCTATGCCAGAGTTTCACGCCCTCGCCGCACGAGTTGGGACAAGTTTGCAGATTATAGCGGCAACTATGTCAGCTATAGCGCCAGACGCCGCCCCGCTGCCAATACACGTCGTATTCGTATCGGTCGCCCGGCCCAGCAGGCAAGACGAAGCTCACACAGCCGGATTTTTGACTGGAAGTACTAATCTTGTCAGGCTGATCCAGCTAAACTAATCCAGGGTGTCACTAACCATCTGGATACACTGAAAGATCAGGACGCGGAGAACCCCGTGTCCTGATTTTTTTTATGGTATACTGGCAAGGCTGGCGATTTGGTTCAAGGTAGGGGACCTGCTTTGTCGTTGCTATAATGGCAACAGGTGTAAAGCATAAAATAACACTAATAAGTTGCTTTATTAGAGGATCTATTGTAATACAGGAAAATATTGCAAATTATACTCTTGGTTATTTACAATCATATTGTATACAATTTTGAATGATTATAATATTCATGAATATTTAACCATACATACCCAGTTTCTATTTCAATTGTTCACGTGAGCCATCTCGATTTGCGCCTGTGAAATACCAATGAAACCGGGAAATGGGGATGTTTATGAGCTGGAAATCTTGGATCAATCAAATATTGGTGGCTGCGAGCTTTACAATATTTGGTTGTGTGGCGGTCAAAGCCGAAGCAATATCAACTATATCCGAACTTGATAACATTAAGGCACAGTATAAACGTCCACTGACGATCCCGTTTCCTGCTGGCGCTCCCTATTCACCGCAACTCGCCACATTGGGCAAAAAGCTGTTTTTTGATCCGCGTCTGTCGGGAGCTAAAAACATGAGCTGCGCCACGCCCCAACCACCCTCAATATGGCATGGGTAAAACCTTTGTTCTGGGATGGAAGAGCGGCCACGCTTGAGGAGCAGGCGGCTGGGCCGATCACGGCAGCCGTTGAGATGAATGGCAAATTTCCCGTTATCATCAAGGATCTCAAGGAGATTGAGGAGTATCGCAACTGGTTCAATCGGCTATTCGGTGAAAAGGCGTCAGCCGCGAGGCAATTCTCACTGCCATTGCGACTTACGAGCGCACGATTGTCACCAGTTGGGCTCCCTTTGACCGTTGGATTGATGGCGATGCAAAGGCTCTTGATGAAAGTGCCATACGCGGCTTTGTGCTGTTCAATGGCAAGGCGGGCTGTGCGGCCTGTCATTCGGGCTGGAATCTCCCCGACAACAAGTTTCACGATATTGGCACTGACACAGAGGATATTGGCCGCGCCCAGCTGGAGCCTGACAATCCCATGGCCAAACATGCTTTCAAGACACCTGGTTTGCGCAATCTGACCCAACGAGCCCCCTTTACTCACAATGGGTCTCAAGCAGACTTGAAAAGTATTCTGGCTTTTTATGCCACTGGCGGTGTGGAGCGCCCCTCGCGTTCAAAGCTCATCAAGCCCTTTTCCATGAATGATCAAGAGAGCGAGGATCTGCTCGCATTCATGCAGTCCCTAACGGGTGAAAAATCAGCAACACCAATGCCCGTGCTGCCCAATTAGAAATTGAAAAGGTCGAAAATCTATGTCTATCAGACACAAAATATTTCTACCGGCTCTTGCCGGGCTTCTCATGGGGTTCTTGTTTAGCGGCTATGTCGCCTGGCAGGGCTGGAGCGGGTATTTGGAGGTCTCGCGGATCGTCGAGAGCGCAAACACCTCAAACAATGCCGTTCGTGATATTATCGGTCAGTTTAAAAATGCCAACAATGTCGTTGATCGCGTGACGGCAATGACCGATTTTGTCAACAAGGATGACATTCAAAAAGGTTTTGATAGCTCGACTTTGGCTCTCAAGGTCGCGATGTCATCGCTAAAATCATCGGCGCTGTCCGCAGATATGAGCCAGCTTGTGCGCGAGCTTGAGGCCGAGTTTAAGGACTGGGTCAAAGATGCTTCACTGGTTCTTGGTCTCACCCAGGCGAACCAGATCCCGACCATTGAAAAGCTGAACCGCCATCGTAGCAAAGTAGCTGGTTTTATTTCTGTTGCCACAAGAATTCAGGAACGCGACGCCAGTCAAATGATGGCGCAGTCCGGCGCGGCCATGAAATCATCACTGCTCCAGGCTGGGGTCATTGCCCTGGTCGCAATGTTGATGGGCGCTGTGGGGGCTTTTATTCTGGCGCGCAATATCTCGCTGCCGTTGACCAATCTGGTTTCCGCAGCCGAGAAGTTGAGTGCTGGCAATACCGAAACCCAATTCAAATGTCTGCAGCGCAGCGATGAAATTGGCGCTGTGGGCCGGGCGATTGCCGGTTTTCGCGATAATGTTCTCGAAAGTGCCCGTCTGGAAGAGGCCTCGCGCTCGGATTTGCTCGCACGCGAAGAGCGCCAGCTCCGTATTCAAGAGCTGATCGAAGAGTTTGATCGTGAAGCGGATAGTCACCTGGCATCGGTTGAAGAAAAGATGGGCATTATGCAACAAACCGCTGTGGGGGTAACGGGGCTTGCAGAAGAAACCACGCACAAGGCCATGAGTGCCTCAGATGCCTCGGCGGCGGCCTCCAGTAATGTGCAGACTGTGGCCTCTGCTGCATAGCAGATGGCAGCTTCTGTTGCTGAAATTTCCGGTCAGGCCACTAGGACATCACAAGTTGTTGGTACGGCCAATGAGATGGCCCGCCGTGCTGATACGCAGATCAAGGGGCTTGCTGATGGGGCAAGCCGCATTGGGGATGTGATCTCGCTTATCCAGGATATTGCCGCGCAGACAAATCTGCTGGCTCTCAATGCGACCATTGAGGCTGCCCGGGCCGGGGAAGCTGGCAAAGGCTTTTCGGTTGTGGCCTCTGAAGTCAAGGCGCTGGCCGACCAGACTGCCAAGGCGACCGATGAAATATCCAGCCAGGTTAACGCCATCCAGGGGTCAACCTCTGATGCGGTCTCGGCTATTCAGGAAATTTCGCAAACCATGGAAGAAGCACATGGCTATGTCACAGCCATTGCCGCCACCATTGAGGAGCAGGGGGCATCGACCGGGGAGATCAGTCGTAACGTGCTTGAGGCCTCCAATCGCACCAATATTGTCAATGACAATATCACCAGTGTGACAGAAT
>JAJRRW010000113.1 GCA_024279115.1 Alphaproteobacteria bacterium | reverse complement strand
CGTCAGCGTGAATAGCCGCGAGACATATAACCCACGAGCGCCATAACCCACGAGATCAATATTTGAGTTAAGGCTAAAGCTCTATGCGAATGAGCTTGAAGACGTCTTCGAACATGGGCTTGGTGAGGCGGCGGGTATTGAGATTGTAGCGCGAGCAGTGATAGCTATCGATCAAGATAAGCTGATCACTGAGCTGATGGCGGGCGGCATGTTTGAACGGGAACTCAACCAGTTTCTTACTATGCGTTCGCACAACGCTGTCATGAGCGATTTTTCCCAAGGCCAGAATGACTTTCAGGTCTTTGGTTTGCTTGATGCGTTGCGCGAGGTATGGACGGCAGGTGTTGATCTCTGCCCCCACAGGTTTGTTTTGCGGTGGCACGCAGCGTACAGCATTGGTGATCATGGTATCGACGAGTTCAAGGCCATCGTCGGCGCGTGCTTTGTAGGTGCCTGTTGCAAAGCCGAATTCTACAAGCGTTTCATAGAGAATGTCGCCAGCTGCATCGCCCGTAAAGGGGCGTCCCGACCAATTGGCACCTTTTAGCCCCGGGGCCAGACCAACGATCAGCAAGCGAGCCGAGGAAGAGCCAAAAGAAGCCACGGCTCCATTGAAAAAATCAGGGTATTTTTGTTGGTTACTGGCTCTGAACTCAACAAGGCGAGGGCAGAGCTGGCAGTCTTTTGGTGCTTCTGGGGGGGCGTCTTGAGCAGGCTTCACGGGCGGCACCTTTTTCTATTCAGCAAGGCAATGCAAATCTGGCATCGAAGAATGTCAGATCCCATTGGAGTATGAATAGAGGGTGATAGCTTAAGAAATCAATATTTTAGAGGGATGTTTTCCTAGGCATCTTGAAGTTCGTCTTTGAACTCGTCTTCCTGGTCTGCTGGCTCGGCTACGGCGCGTTCTTTGTGGCCAATGAGCGCGGCAAGATCCTTGATTTCCACGAATTGGTCGGCCTGACGACGCAAATCATCGGCAATCATGGGAGGGGAGGTGATAAGGGTCGAGACAACGCTGACCCGCTTGCCCCTATATTGCAGCGCCTCGACAAGAGCCCGGAAATCGCCATCTCCAGAAAAAATAACGATATGATCCAGATGGTCTGCAAGGGTCAGGGCTCCAACTGTTAGTTCGGTATCCATATTGCCCTTGATTTTACGACGCCCGGCGCTATCAGTAAATTCCTTGGTAGGCTTGGTGATCATGGTATATCCATTATAATCCAACCAGTCGATTAACGGCCGAATAGAGGAATATTCCTGATCATCAGTGATTGCAGTATAGTATAGCGCTCGAATAAAACGAGTATTGCTCTCGAAGTACTGAAGTAACCTTTTGTAATCAATTTCCAGGCCGATATTTTTTGTTGTCGCATACAAGTTTGCGCCATCAATGAAAAGGGCTGTTCGTTCGTTTTCATTTAGTTTCATTTTATTTATTCTTTTTTCTGAATATTATAAATTGAAGGGTTGTGCCAAAGTTGGTCAGTGTACGCGGGAATGTTAGGATTTGATCTATAGTTCAATATAATGTCTTAGTTTGCAAAACTCAATCCTAGATTAGAAAGATTCTTACTGCTTTATGTAGGATTGAGGTGAATTTTTCGTATCTGTCAGGTTTCTTCATTGTTTTTCGGGGGTAAGTCAAATGGTTCTGATCGCGCTGGGTGGGAATATGCCTGTCAAAAACAGATCGCCTGAGCAAATATTGCGCTGGGCGATAGGGGAAATGGCACAATACCAAATCTGTGTCATGTCGACTTCCCCGTTTTATTGCACGAACCCCGTGGGGCAGGAGGGACAGTCTGACTATGTGAATGCGGTTGTTCGGGTACGGGCGACAATGAAGCCGGTCAATCTTTTAAAAAATCTAAAGCGGATCGAAAAAACGGCGGGGCGGGGTGTGCAACCCGCTCCCCTGTGCGCCCGTTGGGGGCCTCGCCCCCTGGACCTTGACCTTGTTGACTATAAGGCAATGGTTACCAGGAATTTTCAGATATGTAGTCGCGACAGCGAGGTGACAAAGGCGTCAAAAAGACCGCGCGTTAGTCGTTGTGAGCTTGTTTTACCTCATCCGCAGGTCCATATGCGGCCCTTTGTTATACGGCCGATAATTGATATTGCGCCGTTCTGGCATCACCCGGTCACCGGTTTGTCGGCCCTTTCCATGTGGGCATTGATCAAAAACAAGCCGGAGGGCAGTATCCTTCGTAAACTTGCTTGATCGGCGGGCGCGGGGCTGCACAAAACAAGTCCCCTTTCTCTGCTCCTCGTATCATTTGCGGTTCGGGCAATTCCGCGCTTGCATATGAGGCGCGTTTTGCGTAAATTCAAACTAATATATGATCTCTGGTCTAGGGAGCGTGCAATAACGCTCGGCATTATATCGGAAAGTGCCCTTGATATATATCGGGAAATGCCGTTTTTTGCTCATCGTCTTACCCTCCCTTAAGAACCTGAAATTTTGAACCACCTTCACTTAAGGATCGCATTATGGCCCGGGTTACTGTCGAAGACTGCATTGACAAAGTCTCCAACCGGTTTGAACTTATACTATTGGCCGGTCATCGCTCGCGGATGATTTCGGCTGGTGGCGAGCTGACGATTGAGCGGGACAATGATAAAAATCCCGTTGTCGCCCTGCGCGAAATTGCTGAAGAGCGTATTTCTCCAGAAGATATGAAGGAAGATCTCATTCACTCCTTGCAAAAACATGTGGAAGTTGATGAGCCCGAGCCCGAAGCCGCCCCGTTGTTGACGAGCAATGTGCATCAGCGTCCCGAGCGCGTGATTCTGGGTCAAGACGATATAGGCAATGACAAGCCAGCTCAGGAAATCATGACGGAAGACGAGTTGTTGCGCGGTATGGAACGTCTGGTTCCTGTTGAAAGCAATGGTCGTAAACGCCGCTAGAATTGAACGTATCATCGGCGGGGGCGCAAAGAAAAACAATAGTTGCATGCTTTGCCCCCTCGACCGCATCACAATGAAGGAGATATTTGGAAAATGATGGGCCGTGATGAGCTCGTAGACCGCGTATCCAAATATAATCCAGAAAGCAATAAGGCGCTGATTGCCCGCGCCTATGATTACGCACAAGATGTGCACGACCATCAGACGCGCAAATCGGGTGAAAAATATTTCATTCATCCCAAGGCCGTTGCCGAAATCCTCACCGAACTAAAGCTTGATGATGCAACCATTGCCACCGGTCTGCTACACGACACAATTGAGGATACAAGAGCCACCCGCGAAGAAATCAACAAATTGTTCGGCGATGAAATCGGTGCTTTGGTCGATGGGGTGACCAAGCTGGATCAGCTTGATCTGGTGACCAAGAAGGCCGAGCAGACTGAAAATTTTCGTAAATTACTGATCGCTATTTCGAGTGATGTGCGCGTGCTGCTTGTCAAGCTGGCCGACCGGCTGCACAATATGCGCACCATGGAGCATATGCGCGATGACCGGCGTCG
>JAJRRW010000112.1 GCA_024279115.1 Alphaproteobacteria bacterium | reverse complement strand
AATGGCGGGAGTGACGGGACTCGAACCCGCGGCCTCTGGCGTGACAGGCCAGCGCTCTAACCAACTGAGCTACACCCCCCTGAGGTGTTTTGCCAAAAGGCAATTGCAACGATGTAAGTCAGGTGCTGCGTCAAGTCAAGCGCCCATAACATCCTATGCAAGTTTTCTCTCAAATAAAGAGATATGGTGGGCGGTGAGAGGCTCGAACTCCCGACCCCCTCGGTGTAAACGAGGTGCTCTTCCAGCTGAGCTAACCGCCCCCAGACGGCAAAACATACTCTCTCTAATCCTCAAATAGCAAGCCTTCATATGGACTTTTTTTTTATTTGCCCAGAACGCCTGAAAGATCATTCCACTGGCGCCATGGCAAACGCAATATCTAGAGAGCAGACAACGCAAACGGGGCAGGCAATCAGCTTGCCCACCCCGCTTGCATTAGATGAGTACACGCTTAGGAATTGACTGTTTCGCGCAGGGCTTTACCAGCCTTGAATTTTGGTACTTTTGCAGCAGGCACCGTCATTGGCTTGCCGGTTGATGGATTGCGGCGAATGCTCTCTTTGCGGTTGGCAACCTGAAAACTGCCAAAGCCGATAATTCTGACTTCACCACCACCCTTGAGTGTTTTTTCAATTGTAGCGAACGTCGCTTCAACAGCTTCAGCTGCATCCGTTTTTGACATATTCGCTTCTTCGGCGACGGCGGCGACCAGTTCTGTTTTATTCATGATGGAGTTCCTGTTGTCTATTGAGACTTGTTTTGATTCGACGCATACATTGTTAAAGCCCACATTCATGGGGCTTTCGAAGGAAATTGCAAGCATTTTCAGCAACTAATTACCGATCTTTTGGCGAGAATTGTTCCACAATCACTGTTTCTGTGGATAGCCATGATAAATAAGTGGGTAAGTTGATGAAAAAAAGAGGAGAACGATGGTTCGCTATCCTCCTCGTCCAGATCTGTTTGGCCTGTTTCAGGTCCTCAATGGCCCCGTCTTTTCGAATGAGAGGCTAATGTGGCAGGACATTCTTAGAAGAATCGTCCCCCTTCAAGCCACTAGATGTGCCCTCATCATCGTCCTCGCTCCATTCGATCGGTGTCACCTCCCGGGTCAGGGCAACTTTCAACACCTCATCAATATGGCTGACAGGAATGATCTCCAGGCCATTTTTAACATTGTCGGGAATTTCCACGAGGTCCTTGGCATTTTCTTCGGGTATTAAAACCTTCTTGATGCCGCCACGAAGAGCCGCCAGCAATTTTTCTTTCAATCCACCAATAGGCAGCACCCGTCCCCGCAAGGTGATCTCGCCTGTCATGGCGATGTCCTTGTGAATGGCAATACCGGTCATGACCGACACAATGCTTGTCGCCATGGCAACACCTGCCGAGGGGCCATCTTTGGGCGTCGCCCCTTCTGGAACATGGACATGAATATTACGCTTGTCGAACATCGGCGGCTCGATACCAAAATCGATGGCTCTTGAGCGCACATAGGCATTGGCAGCCTGAATGCTTTCTTTCATGACATCGCGCAGATTTCCGGTGACGGTCATACCGCCCTTACCAGGCATCATGACGCTTTCAATGGTCAGCAATTCGCCGCCGACTTCCGTCCATGCCAGCCCTGTGACCACCCCAACCATGTCTTCGCGCTCGGCTTCTCCATAGCGGTATTTGGTGACACCAAGGTAATCGGGCAGATTTTTGGCGGTAATCTTGATCTTCTTCTTGCCATCCATCAAAATTTCTTTGACCGACTTACGTGCCAGCTTGGCGATTTCACGCTCCAGATTTCGCACACCTGCTTCTCTGGTATAAAGGCGAATAATGTCTCGCAATGCCTCATCAACAACAACCCATTCCTCGTCCTTGAGACCGTGGTTTTTCTGCTGTGCTGGAAGCAAATGCTGTTTGGCAATCTCCACTTTCTCATCTTCCGTATAGCCAGACAAGCGGATGACTTCCATCCGGTCCATCAGTGCTGGGGGAATATTGAGGGTATTGGCCGTGGTCACGAACATCACATTGGACAGATCATAATCGACTTCCAGATAGTGATCATTGAACGTGTTGTTTTGCTCTGGATCCAGAACCTCAAGCAGTGCCGACGAGGGATCGCCGCGATAATCGGCGCCCATCTTGTCGATCTCGTCAAGCAAAAACAAGGGGTTTGTTTTCTTGGCTTTTTTCATGGACTGAATGACTTTACCAGGCATAGAACCAATATAGGTGCGCCTGTGCCCCCTGATCTCGGCCTCATCACGGACACCGCCAAGGCTCATACGGACAAATTCGCGCCCGGTCGCACTGGCAATAGATTTTCCAAGCGAGGTTTTGCCCACGCCAGGAGGACCCACCAGACACAGAACAGGGCCTTTTAGCTTGTTGACGCGCTGTTGTACTGCCAGATATTCAATAATCCGCTCCTTGACTTTCTCGAGACCGTAATGCTCGGTATCAAGCACCAATTGTGCTTCAGCCAGATCCTTCTTGATGCGTCCCTTGATGCCCCAAGGAATTCCCAGCAACCAATCAAGATAGTTGCGAACAACCGTCGCTTCGGCGGACATGGGGCTCATCTGCCGCAGTTTTTTCAATTCTGCAAGCGCCTTGTCCCGCGCTTCCTTGGTCAGCTTGGTCTTGCCGATTTTTTCTTCAAACTCAGCAATATCGTCGCGACCATCATCGCCGTCTCCCAGCTCTTTTTGAATGGCCTTCATCTGCTCGTTCAAATAATATTCGCGCTGGGTTTTCTCCATCTGGCGCTTGACGCGCGAACGAATTTTCTTTTCCACCTGCAAAACGGAAATTTCACTCTCCATCAGCCCATAGATTTTTTCCAGCCGCTTGGTGATATCCGTAATTTCAAGGATTTCTTGTTTTTCAGCGATCTTGATCGACAGATGAGAGGTGATGGTATCAGCAAGTTTTGAGTAATCTTCAATCTGACTGACCGTCGACAACACTTCTCGCGAAATCTTTTTGTTCAGCTTTACATAATTTTCAAACTGCGTAACAACGGAGCGCGCCAAGGCCTCGATTTCCTTGTCGACGCTGATTTCTTCCTCAATGAATTCCACTTCGGCTTCGTAGTAATCTTCGTTATCCGTATAATTGGTGATGCTGGCACGAGGGCCACCTTCCACAAGCACTTTTACGGTGCCATCGGGCAGTTTGAGCATCTGCAAGACGGTAGCAACGATACCCATCTGATAGATTTCTTCATGTCCTGGATCATCGTCAGCGGCATTTTTTTGCGCGGCTAAAATGATTTTCTTATTACTGTCTTTGACTTTGTCCAGCGCATTAATGGATTTTTCCCGTCCGACAAAAAGCGGTACGATCATGTAAGGAAAAACCACAATATCCCTCAAGGGAAGCACAGGATAAAGCGTTTGTTCTTCATCTTTTTGTTTTTTTTCGCTCATTTTTTTCTTCCCTTTAATGTGAACATTAGTCGTCTCGCGCATGGCATTCGCGTCCAATCTCGATCTGAAGCTCTAATGACGTGGAGACCAACTAGTTCTAGTTTATTTGCATATTTGAATAAAAAGTGGGGCCGGGAACGCAAAATTCCAAGCCCCATTCGTTAATTTTTGTCCGAATTATCGCCGCATCCCCTTGTACCAAGCATCAGCACGCCCTGTAGCGGCCTCTGATATTCGGGGTACAAATGAGTGTGCTCAGGCAATTGATTCCACCTCGTCCTTGCGTTTTCCTTCTTCGGAATAGATGCGCAATGGACGCGCTGTGCCATCGACCACCTCTGGACTGATTACAACTTCGACCACCCCGTCAAGGCCGGGCAGATCGAACATGGTGTCGAGCAGAATATTTTCCAGAATAGAGCGCAGGCCGCGAGCGCCTGTCTTTCTCTTGATGGCTCTTCTGGCAATGGCAACCAACGCCTCATCCGAGAATGTAAGTTTCACATCTTCCATCTCGAACATGCGCTGATACTGTTTCACAAGCGCATTTCGCGGTGCTGACAAAATCTTCACCAAAGCATCTTCATCAAGATCTTCAAGGGTCGC
This sequence comes from Alphaproteobacteria bacterium, assembly GCA_024279115.1. GTDB lineage: Bacteria > Pseudomonadota > Alphaproteobacteria > Rhizobiales > JAKIUO01 > JAKIUO01. Next base: position 8,402 of record JAJRRW010000112.1, on the reverse strand, counting down.
AAAGACCGGCACACGTCCGACAAATTCTGGGATCAAGCCAAAGCCGAGCAGATCTTCTGGCTCGACTTCGCGCAAAATATCACCCATACGGCGATCATCTTCGGCTTCCACCGTTGCGCCAAAACCAATCGAACTGGTCTGGCCGCGTTTGGCAATGATTTTTTCCAGTCCCGCAAAAGCGCCACCGCAAATAAACAAAATGTTGGTCGTATCAACCTGCAGGAATTCCTGCTGCGGATGCTTGCGTCCTCCTTGCGGGGGAACGCTGGCCACAGTGCCTTCCATGATCTTCAGCAAAGCCTGCTGCACACCCTCTCCCGACACATCACGCGTAATAGAGGGATTGTCAGATTTACGAGAGATTTTATCGACCTCGTCAATATAGACGATACCACGCTGGGCACGTTCCACATTATAATCGGCAGATTGCAGCAGTTTAAGAATGATATTTTCGACATCTTCCCCGACATAGCCAGCTTCGGTTAGCGTGGTCGCATCAGCCATGGTGAAAGGAACATCGAGAATTCTCGCCAAGGTTTGCGCCAGCAGCGTTTTACCGCAGCCGGTGGGGCCGACCAGCAAAATATTGGACTTGGACAATTCCACATCATTGTTCTTGCTGGCGTGGTTCAAGCGCTTGTAGTGATTGTGCACAGCAACGGCCAATACCCGCTTGGCATAGCTTTGCCCAATGACATAATCGTCCAGCACCTGACAGATTTCGAGAGGCGTTGGAACGCCGCCATTTGACTTCACAACAGCGTTTTTATTCTCTTCGCGAATGATGTCCATGCAGAGTTCAACGCACTCATCGCAGATAAAAACGGTCGGGCCCGCAATCAGCTTACGAACCTCATGCTGGCTTTTCCCGCAAAAGGAACAATAAAGGGTGTTTTTTGAATCTTTGCCGCTCGATTTGCTCATGTGTTATTCCACATTCCTTGTTCTGTCATCTCGTCAGCAAATACATGCTGACACCGTCTCCATCTCTCATTTCATTGAATGAGAAATGATTAATTTCAGTGCGTTACTTTCACCTGTAACGTCACAATATATCATTAACAACCCCGCAAATCTACACGCCCAGCAAATTTATGCCAACATAAGGGCGGGCAACTTTACCGAACGATAAACAGCGTTGCTAACGATTTTGTGGCCCCTCGCACATTGTCCGAGTCACAAGGTAATATTCAAATCAAACCATTTCGAGGCCACAAGCGCGCAATTTTGCGGCAAGCTTAAGAGGTTTCATCCTCATCAGGTGATGCTTCGCGTTTTGTCAGCACTTTGTCGATGAGGCCAAATTCCATGGCTTCTTGTGCGGTCATGAAATGATCGCGATCGAGGGTTTTCTCAATCATATCGTATTCTTGCCCGGTATGTTCGACATAGACCTCATTCAGGCGCCGCTTCATTTTAACAATATCTTCAGCGTGACGTTCAATGTCGCTGACCTGCCCCTGGAAGCCACCAGAGGGCTGATGCACCATGATGCGGGCGTTGGGAAGCGCAAAGCGCATATCCTTGTTACCGGCACACAACAGCAATGAGCCCATGGAGGCTGCCTGCCCCGTGCAAAGAGTGGAGATTTCCGGGCGAATAAACTGCATGGTATCATATATGGCCATGCCAGAGGTCACGACACCGCCGGGTGAATTGATATACATGGAGATTTCTTTTTTGGGATTTTCAGCCTCAAGAAACAGCAATTGTGCTGTCACCAGCATCGCCATATTATCTTCCACCGGCCCCGTTAGAAAGATAATTCGCTCTTTCAACAGTCGTGAAAAAATATCATATGAACGCTCTCCACGATTGGTCTGCTCGACGACCATGGGAACGAGGGTGTTCATATAGAGATCTACGGGATCACGCATTATGTGTCTCCTTGGAAAACAGTTTAAAACGCTTTTGCGCTTTATTCATCTGAGTAGGCGAATAAGTTATTCTCATAACGTGAGTAACAGATTCCCTGCTTAGGACAATATCAAAAAACGACAAGGCCCGAGACCATCATCTAGAAAGTCTGCGATCAAACCAGTCATTAATATGGTGACTTCTACTCAAACAAGGATCTGGCCGCCCTGATGCCAATCAAGACGGCCAGACATTCAAGTCTTATTCATCCTCATCAACAGCAACAAGCTCTTCACGAGATACTTTTTTCTCCTCGACCTGCATCAGCTCAAGAAGATAATCAATGACTTTTTCCTCCAGCAGCGGCGCCCTGATCTCGGCGACAGCGGCAGGATTTTTCTGATAGAATTCGATCACCTGCTGCTCTTGTCCGGGAAACTGTTTTATCCGCTCGCTTAGGGCATTCGTGACTTCTTTTTCGCTGATCGTAATATTGTTCTTTTCAGCGATCTGCGAAAGAATGAGCCCCAGCCTGACACGGCGCTCCGCTATGTCTTGATATTTTTTGCGCGCATCTTCTTCTTTGTCTTCGCCATCTTCGCCGAAATTTTTGCTGTCATCACCCATTTTACTGGTGACCTGTTCCCAGATGCCATCAAACTCGTTTTCAACAAGCGAGGGAGGCAGATCAAATTCATGGGCTTTGTCGAGGGCGTCCATGATGTTCTTTTTCATTTTATCACGACCATAGCCGTCCTGCTCTTCCTTGATACCGCCCTCAACGGCCGTGCGCAGAGCCTCAATCGTTTCAAAGCCAATGGTCTTGGCAAATTCATCATCGGGCTCTGGCTTGGATGGCTCACCAACCTCCTTGACGGTCACATCAAACTGGGCTGTTTTACCGGCCAGGTGCGCGGCATTGTAATCTTTGGGAAATTTTCCCTCAACGGTGACTTGATCGCCAGCCTTGGCGCCAATCAGACCTTCTTCAAAACCGGGAATAAAGCTCTGGCCGCCGAGCACCAGAAAGGCGTCTTCGGCAGAACCGCCCTCAAAGGCTTCACCATCCAGCTTGCCAACAAAATCCAGGGTGAGACGGTCTTTATCCTTGGCTTCGCGCTCAACGGCATTGTAGCCGACACTATTTTCGAGAATATTGTCGACGCCATCATCAATTTCTTTTGCATCAATGTCGGCAACCAGTTTTTCCACTTTTATCTTGGAAAAATCAGCCAGATCAATTTCAGGTAGAATTTCATAGGACATCGAATAAGAGAGATCCAATTCGCACGCCAATATCTGCTCGATTTCCTTGTCATCCTCGGTCATCTTGACCATTGGCTGAAAGGCTGCTCGCTCCTTGCGGTCCTTCAAGACCTCATCATTGGTGGCCGAGACTTCTTTTTCGATGATTTCCCCCATCACCTGCTTGCCATACAAGCGGCGCAGATAATCGTAGGGCACCTTGCCCGGACGGAAGCCTTTGAGCTGAACCCGGCCCTTCATTTCCTCGAGCTGTTCCTTGAGCTTTGCCTCAAGATCCTTGGCGGCGATAATGATTTCCAACTCACGTTTCAAACCATCTGATTGTTTTTCGGTTACTTGCATATGTTCCTACTCTGAAGAGCCCCTGTGAGCGGGCGTCATTCAATGCCTTCCTGGCTGAATTAATGTTGGTGCGGGCGGAGGGACTTGAACCCCCACGGCATAAGCCACCAGAACCTAAATCTGGCGTGTCTACCAATTCCACCACGCCCGCATTCGCCCCTGTTGCCCTCGTTTCCAAAGCAGCTCCAGGAGACCTTGTTCTCTTCCGCCCAGTGATGGTCGGGCCGAGATGTATTTAGACAAGCATATCTGGACATCAAAAGTGGTGCCCATCAAAGAATTCAATCTTATAAGCAGAAATGTTTTGCCTGTTAAGCCTTATTTTTCAAGCATGGCAAACGAAAGGGGCGAAATTGGCAATTTGCGTTCTCATTATTGGACCATATAGAACGGCCATAAAAGAACAAAGTCGCAACCGTTACCTTGCGCGACCATCAAGAGCATATTTTTATGAAGTTTATTTTGAGATCAAGAGCAGTATAAGGCTCAGACCATAAGTTACGGGGAGTAAGGCTGCCCAAAAATCAAGATTAATGGTAAAACCCGTGCTATACAGTGAAAAACCCAGCCATACAGCGCCCAAACCAATCAGTATATTATTCATAACAACCCCACAAACTGCTGATCTTTTGGTTCAAGAATAGCAACAGTACACATATGAAACGCATTTAGAACTGATATGAGCAAATGCCATGCCAGGCATGCCCGCCTTTACCAAACAACCCATGGCTTCCCCCAAACAATGCAAATACCGGCAATACAGGCCGTTTGCCCGGCAAATGGGATCGAAAACCCACCTCACAAATTAGGCTTTATATGGGAGCCATGAGGCGCTACAATACAACTCCCTGCTGAACATCTCGTTAATTTAATATGGATTATTTGTATGGTCGAGAACGCACAAAATTCGGTCCTCGCGGCCATTGGCCATACGCCCTTGATCAAATTGAAGCGAGCTTCACAGGAAACCGGGTGCACCATTTTGGGCAAAGCCGAGTTTATGAACCCGGGCCAGTCGGTCAAAGACCGCGCCGCATTATTTATCATAAATGACGCCATGGCGCGCGGAGAATTGCTGCCAGGAGGTACTATTGTCGAGGGAACGGCAGGCAATACCGGCATCGGACTGTCTGTGGTCGCCAATGCGCTTGGCTTCAAAACCGTGATCGTTATCCCGCAAACCCAGTCCCAGGAAAAAAAGGATGCGCTGCGACTGCAAGGTGCGCAGCTCATCGAGGTTCCCGCCGCTCCTTATAAAAATCCCAATAATTTTGTGCGCTATTCGGGTCGTCTCGCGCAAGCCCTTGGCAAAAGCCTGCCAAATGGCGCCATCTGGGCCAACCAGTTCGACAATGTCGCCAATCGACAGGCGCATATTGAAACCACGGCTGTCGAAATATGGGAGCAAACCAATGGCACGGTTGATGGATTTGTCTGTGCGGTTGGTTCAGGCGGCACGCTGGCCGGCGTCTCCATCGGACTAAAGGCCAAAAACCCAGACATAAAAATCGCCCTTGCTGACCCCATGGGGGCTGCGCTCTATAGCTATTATACCACCAAAGAGCTGGCCTCGGAAGGTTCTTCCATCACCGAGGGCATCGGCCAGGCCCGCATAACCGCCAATCTGGAGGGCTTGAGCGTGGATCACGCCTATCAGATATCCGATCAAAAGGCCCTGCCCCTATTGTTTGATCTGGTGCTTGAAGAGGGGCTGTGTCTTGGTGGCTCCAGCGCCATCAATATCGCCGGTGCCATGGCGCTTGCCCGCGACCTTGGTCCCGGCAAAACCATCGTCACAATCCTTGCTGATTATGGTTCGCGCTATCAAAGCAAACTTTATAATCCACAATTCCTGAAAGACAAGGAGCTCCCCTGCCCGTCCTGGCTGCTGGATCAGCAAACAGACCTGCCAGATGTCATGCTTTAATGTCGCTTTTGCCTGAAAACGGGTAAAATATACGCGCCAAATCCAGGCCGGTGAATTTGGCTGAAAAGGACGCAATCAAAGCGAATATTTTTGATGACAAATCATTAAGAGTTCTGGTATAGCTTCCCCACTTGCAGCCTATGGCGATATGATCGCTCATCGGGCAGGTAAAATGTTCCCCGGTAGCTCAGTTGGTAGAGCAGTCGGCTGTTAACCGACTTGTCGCAAGTTCGAGTCTTGCCCGGGGAGCCATTCACCTTTTTCCATACCATTCAATCTTTTGGCGTATCTGGCTCGACAACGGGTATATCGGCGATAATGTCTGCTATGTCTTCAAGGTTTTTTGGCCCCGATATAAACTCTGCCGGCATGTTTTCAGGGGCCAGAGCACCAAGCGAAATATATATCTTCATCAACTGCTCTACCTGCATCCCCGGCACCTGGGTGATATTTTCCACTGGCATGAACAAGAGATAGCCGGACATGGGAATGGGCGAGGTTGGAAAATAGACCAGCTTGCGTTTAGCTCCATCCAGCACATAGGTTTGCGAGGAGGCCAGTAATGCGAGGGTATCAACACCCCCAAGCGAGCCCAGCCGACAACGAACGACACTCATCCCGGCCAGTTCATTTTCATTTTGCTCGCCAGATGCAAAGCGCACAATGCGGGCAACAGGCTTGTAGATCGAGCGAAAAAATGGCACGCGGTCCATGGCCGCATCAAAGGCGTTTTCAATACCTTTGCGCGCGGTTGTTCGCACAAACAGCCCCAGTATCCAAATGCCGACAATGGCGATAAACAGTCCAAGGGCAAAGGCAACCACTTCATAGTCGCGCCCAACCAGCACCTTGCCACTCTGCAACAAAAGTTCCCCGAAAAAAGTCCCCGGGCCCAGCGCGTCCTTGATCCACCGCACCAGCCAGATGATGATGAATATCGTCAAAACAACGGGCAGCAGAAAAAACAATCCAGCCAGAAAAGTTCCCACAACGCTGGTTTGCCAGAAACGGGATATAAATCTGAACATATCACTCCGATCTTGGAGCCGCGCCTATTCGCCCCTCCAGCCACGCATATACTATCGCGAAACGGATAGGGAGGGAACCTGTTCCTGTGTTTCAGGTCTGGCGGCTGATCGGCGCGCCGAATGTGCCCTTATAGGTGTAAATCGTTCCCCACACGAGATGGGTGATCGAAAACCCCATTGCGATGGTGGCATCATCCAGCGCCTTTTCAAATATAGTGGCTCTGCCCAGTAAGAGATGCCCCGGTATTGGCAGCTCTATGCGCCCGATCTTCAAGACATATCCCGTACTCTCAAATCTGATTTCCCCCTCATGTTGGGAGATGTTCATTTTGATGCCCATGCTGAAACGCTCGCTTGCACCGATATATTCCACCACCTCGCTGCCCCCGACATATTCCATGCGCGAGCGAAAAATGATCGGCTTTTTCTTGCCTGACACATGAAACGTTCGATGCCAGAACATCGCCGCTTTACCGGGGCGCGAGCTGTTTTTGACGCGCACGCGCACATTGTCCTCGCGTATCAGCACAAGCCCTCCCAGCAGGCGCGCAAATGCCAATAACAAGATCGCCGGCCTTGGATAATAGACCGACATTTGGCCGTTAAGCTCCAGCTCTTCCCTACTATCTGGATGCAGTCCGTAGTGGGCGCGCACCAACGGGGCTACATTTCGCCAGTCATCGCCAAGGGCTTGCGCTAAAACAGGTTTTTGTCTGGAATGTTTCATGATCAACTCCACAAAATTGAAAGATCTGGCTTGGCAACCATCAACCAGACGGCCAGCACCAGTGCAAGAAAGGCGGGCCACCCCAGAAAAAACCAAAGGCGGGCCTTTTGATGATAGGCGGTGGGCAATTGTCTGCCATTGTTCAGGGCCTCAACTGCCAGATCGCGCATCTGGATTTGCAGATAGACAACTGGCAACCAGCAGATGCCTGCCAGAATATAAAGCCCAAAAGAGGCCACCACCCACGGCTCACTCAAGGGCAAGCCAAGCTCGCGCAACAACAAATAGCCGCTAAGGGGCTGATAAATGACCGTTGGTGTGGTGAACAGATAATCCGCCAGCACAACGTGACGCCCGGTGACCGCTTGCGCATGAAGATCCCCGGAACGGTCGGCCATCCATTTGTAAAAGGCACTGCCAAGGCCGGTGCCAAACAGCAAAAAAGCGCTTAGGATATGCGTCCATTTCAATAGATTATAAGCGGTAAAATCTTCCAGCATATCTATTTAATCCTCCAGTTTTTGCATGATCGCGATGGCGACAAGAATGGGAATGTTTTTGGCAAGCGGACCAAACGGGTCCGCCCACATCATCGGCGCCACCCAGCTAAGGGCCAGCGTATAAAAGCCGATCAAAGCCAACTGCAACAGCGCAATCTGCTTGATATGAAACCGCAAGAGCAGCGATAGTCCGATCAAAATATCCAGCAATACAGCGCCATAAAACGCCGCCTCTCCCATCACCCCGGTAAAACCCAACCTGGCGAGCAAAGTGAGGCTTTGCTCAACGGGATAGAAAAACAAAGACACCACGCCTGCCATGATCCACATAAAGGCCAGAGAAATCCGCAATAGCGGCCCAAGGAAATACAGGCTGGGGCCAATACGACTGTCGATGTGTGCAGGATTTTCAGCTAAAAATGGCGATAGCCCCCTGGGTGTAAAGCCAAGTTTTAATTGGCAATCTTTGCTCTCAAATTCACGAGCCTGCTGGAGCATGGCAATCGCCTGACGGTTAAGCGGCATATCAGCAAACGAACTGCCGGTAGCAGCCAGGCCTCCCGCCAGACCATAGGGAATATATAACGGGCGAAAGCTGGATCGTCCCAACCAGCTCGACAGGGCCCGCAAATAGCCCTCCAGCGTCACACACTCGTCTCCAACGATATTGATACGGCTTTTGATCACCTCGGGACGATCAATCGAGGCCAAAACGGCCCGGATCACATCCTCAATCGGTACGGGTTGCAAGGGTT
>JAJRRW010000111.1 GCA_024279115.1 Alphaproteobacteria bacterium | reverse complement strand
TGGCTTGGCCAGTCTGGCGGGTTTGCCGGTCAGCCTCAAGGGTGCTACGCGACAAGGCCCTTGACCCAGCCCGACAAATCCGCATCCTAAAACCAAATTCCATCAGTCAACAGATGTTGCGTTTGGGAGTTGAAACGGGGATTGCTAAAAATAGTTAGAAGAGAGAGGCATGAAAATGTCTCTCTCTTTTTTCGTTGCTTGCGGTTTTTTGAAAAATGTAGCTTTTCAGACTGGCGGCAATTGTCTAGGGTCAAAGCGTCTGGATCAAGTAATCAATCATAATAAGAGGTGATTTTGACTATGAAACAACCAGTAAAAATAGCGATTTCCGGAGCAGCTGGACAAATTGGCTATGCATTGCTTTTTCGTATTGCGGCGGGCGACATGCTCGGGCCGGATCAACCGGTGATCCTGCACCTGCTGGAAATTACGCCAGCGCTTGGCGCTCTGGATGGCGTCGTTATGGAATTGAACGATTGCGCCTTTCCTTTGTTGCACGGCATCACTGCCACCGATGATGCAAATATTGCGTTCGAGGATATTGATTACGCGATGCTGGTTGGGTCGCGCCCCCGTGGACCGGGTATGGAGCGCAGTGATCTGCTGCAAGCCAATGGTGCCATTTTTGGTCCTCAGGGCAAGGCGCTCAATGATCATGCCAAACGCGATGTGAAAGTGTTGGTGGTTGGTAATCCGGCCAATACAAATGCCCTGATTGCGCAAGCCAGTGCTCCTGATCTGGATCCCAATTGTTTTACCGCCATGGTGCGTCTCGACCATAATCGCGCCCTGTCCATGCTGGCGGAAAAAACCGGCGCTCATTCCACCGATATCCAGCGGGTGATCATCTGGGGCAATCACAGTTCGACGCAATATCCCGACCTGCACCACGCAACCGTCAAGGGTGATGCGGCCATGGGCCAGATTGATGCGGACTGGTATGGGGAGACGTTCATTCCCGATGTGCAACAGCGCGGGGCCGCCATCATCAAGGCAAGAGGCGCCTCCTCTGCCGCCAGTGCCGCCAGCGCTGCCATTGACCATATGAGCACTTGGGCGCGAGGCACAAAAGAGGGCGACTGGGTCTCCATGGGCATCGCGTCAAACGGCTCCTACGGTATTGAGCCGGGCATCATCTATGGCCATCCTGTTACTTGCAAAGATGGCAAATTTGACATCGTGCAAGGATTGGATATTTCGCAATTCTCACGCGCCCGCATGAACGAAACCGAAACCGAGTTGCGCGAAGAACGCGAAGCAGTTGAGAGTTTACTGGGCAGTTAAACGTTTGCTGGGGGGGTGTTTTTTCGGCAAGGATGGAGCTTTGCGAGAGGTTGCGAGCGGCAACGAGACCGACTGCGAAAGATGGATCGCTGACAATTTTGTGGGTCCCGTTTCTTGAGCAACATAACCACCAGCGCCACAACATTTTCGGGATGACGAGGGGGAGCGATTTCTCCTTCTCGTCACCCGTCACAAGCCATCTATGGGGCCAGGGACGTTCTGCTTTAGGTTTGTGCAATGAAAGTCCCTATTTCTTTGTTTTATCGTGCCTCTTATCGAAAAACCGGACCCCACTTTTTTCGCAAGCACTCTATCCACCGCTCACCATCCTCCATCGCTCGTCACCTACCACTCGTCATCCTTGAAAATATGCGGCCACAATGTTCATTCAGGGCATTGTTCTCCCCGCGCATATTTATCGAGGATCCAGTTTTATGGGTCTGCTCTGGGGCTGCTCAATCCGCCGTATTTTGCTCCGTTTTCAACGTCAGGAAAGTCGAATAAATCCCGATATACCCTGCATTTCCTTAACTGAAACCGAACCAAAACAGCTTGGCTGATTCTGAACCCGAACAAGCGCAAACCGCTCTAGCACGGTGAGAGCCAGAAGCGCAGCTTCAATCAATCGTGTTTTTTTGTGATAATATGAACGTCGCCAGATGATGCTATTCTTGTGAAACGCACATTGCAGAAAACAGGAGCCGTAGGCAGGAAAGTTTGATTGTCGGGAGGCGATATGAGTGTTCAACACAATAGTAGCGGTCATTCAGGTCATGCGATGCCAAAAGGCGATGTGCGGGCACTCAAAATATCGGGCTGGCTAACCGGGATCTACTTTCTCATCGAGCTTGCGATCGGTTTGTGGAGCGGTTCTGTTGCTGTTATCTCAGATGCTTTTCACACGTTTTCCGCAGTGGGCGGAATTTTAATCGCCTTGGTGGCGGGGCATTTCGCGACACGCCCGGCGTCACAATATGCAACCTTTGGCCTCATAAGATCCGAAATCATCGGCGCCTTGTTCAATGACCTGTTTCTATTTCTGATGGCGATTTATGTGTTGTGGATGGGGTATCAGCGATTGCTGGCACCAATAGAGGTTCCTGCCGGGCCAATGCTGGTCGCCGCTGGCGGTGGTCTGATCACCGAAATCATAGCGTTGCGACTGCTATTTGGCAGCGATAAAGACAATCTGAATATGAAGGGGGCGATCTGGCATGTTATCCAGACATTTGTCGGCAGTGTGATTATAATCGTTGCTGCCGTGGTGATTTATTTCACTGGTTTTTATCAAATCGACCCAATCCTTGGCATGTTGTTCGGCCTTGTCCTGTTCTGGGCTTCTTGGGGTATTATCAAGGAAGCCATTGGTATTTTGCTGGAAACAGTGCCCCAGGATATTGATCTGGGCGAGATGATCAGCGCTATTGAAAAATTTGAACAGGTACTGGATGTGCATCACACTCATGCCTGGGCCCTGACAACGGGGAAAACGATTGTTTCCATGCATATTCGCGTGGCCGATCTGGCGGTTCAAAAGCACTTGCTGGAGAGAGTTCATCATCTATTGAAAGAGCAGTATTTTGTCTATTTTTCCACCATACAGATTGAATTGGAATGTCCCGAAGGTGATGCGGCATCAGATATTGAAATGAACTTGATGCTGGCCACTAACAAGACTAGAGCGGTTTGCATTCACTCGCGGTCAGAAACAGCTGAACAGTTTTGCTTCGGTTTCAAGTTAAGAAATGCAGGATATATCTGGATATTTTCAAATTTCTTGACGCCGAAAACGGAGCAAAAATGTCAGCTGGAATGA
>JAJRRW010000110.1 GCA_024279115.1 Alphaproteobacteria bacterium | reverse complement strand
CCCCATTCATCGCTTGACCGGCAAACCCCGGATCAGGTTTATTTCAACCAGCAGCAGCCAATCCCGGTCGCAGCATGAAAAAGGCCAGAACCCACTTATAAAACACGTTCAGACTGTACAAACAAACCGAGCCACTTCTAAGTGCTCCTCATCCATCACCACCGAACCAAACCGCCCCTGCCACAAATGGCCCGTGCCCCGCATACGGGCGTTGACATAGCCGGTATAGCGCCGGTGGACATCCGCAAAGGTACGCCGCAAACCACCGTAATCCGTCCATACCATTACTGTAACTCAGATTCAATTTCCAATGAGCATTTCAGCCAGAAACCCCTCTGATTTGGCAGCATCCGGCAGCCGGTCGTCCAGCAACAGCATCGCGTAGCCACACGGCAGCAGGAAGGCGAAAATGAGTCTATTTGGTGAAATCATTGGGGGTTATCTCGATTACAACACTCTAAAAATCATGCATCTGTTCGGGGTCATTATTTTTATGGGCAATATTATTGTCACCGCGTGGTGGAAGGCCATGGCAGACCGGACAGGTGACTACCGCATCGTCGCGTTTGCGCAAAGACAGGTCATACAAACCGACAAGGTGTTTACCCTTGGCGGTGTGGTTATTTTGGCAATTTCCGCATTCGGTATGGTTTTCCATATGAACGAGAACATTCTGGCAGAAATTTATGCAGAGCGCTGGCTATGGTGGGGCTATACATTGTTCGTAATTTCCGGGGTTATCTGGGGTACTGTTTTGATACCAATACAGATTATTCAATCACGCATGGCGCGAAAATTTGCAGTAACCGGTGAAATTCCAGAGCGGTACTGGCTGTACGGGAAAATATGGTATTCGCTTGGAACCTTGGCAACGGTGGTGCCGCTTGCCAATCTCTATTGGATGGTCATTAAGGCCTGAGATCGTGCGAGGATTTCATGATTCTAGGGTAGATATTACAGAATTGCGGAATTACGGTGAGAATTACAATATACATAGTGGCGGTTTTGTTCGTCTTGTTTACTTCTGTTTCAATCTCATTGCAAAGCAGTGAGCGGGCTTCAATGGAAAATAAACCCGAACATCACACCGAAACAGGGTTTCAAAATCACCCATTTATTGAAACCGCAGCCCCCAAAGGGATTGCTTTTTATCTCCGTAGATTTTGGGGTTCTATATTTACACCCGATAGCCCGGAAGGGCATCTAAGAGCCACGCCTGTTGCACATTTCCAAAACCTTGCACCAGCGTTTGCCAGTCCTCATTTTGAGGCTTTTCGTGCCAATTTGTCGATATGCGCCGAGCGGGCGTGTGCATAAAATGGTCATCATCATAGCATTTTAGCCTCTTTCCCCAAGCCCCGTATTTGCTTTAAGAAATTGGTAACGCTCTGCGTAATAACGTGATAATCTTGGCGCGGTAATATGATAATTATGTAATTCTAATAGCGGATTTTTTTAAGAAATTTAATGATTGCCCTAACAGATATAGCTCCCAGAGTTTCAGGTTTTCTTTGGCCAAGCAAAGACGTTACAGCAGATACTTCCACCGGCAAGCTGATGCGCATAGCGCTGATGACGGCGATGATGTCGGTCGCTTTTGAAAAAGCCGGCGGATTGGCCGGGTTCAACGCTGATTTCGACATGCCACTTTTGGCGATCACAATTGGCATGTTGTTGACACTACCATTTGTTCTTTCCAAAAAATTCAGCCGCATTGCTATTTGGATCTTTTGCCTTTTGTTGCTGCCATCCATAATTGACAGCTGGGCCACTTATGCCAATCACAGCTGGCTGGCCGTGTGGACCATACCGGTTGCCATGCTGTTTGCACGTTACTGGGACAGCGCCCTTTATGCCGATTATCTGCGGATCACACTTGGCGTGGTAATGATTGCTGCTTTTGCTCAAAAAGCGCTGGTCGGCACCTATTGGGATGGCTCATACATTGCCTATCTAAGTTATTATGGCAGTACCACAGAAAATTTATTCCAGTTTCTTTGCACGGAAGCGACATTACAGTCGCCCTGCGGCTGGCACCGCTTTATCGGCATCTTCATTATGGCATGGCAATTTGCTGTTGGTATTTTGCTGATCCTGGGCGTTCGTTCACTGCTGTTTCTCTTTGTCGAAATCAGCTTTTTGATCGGCGCCGGATTTTATGCCGATGAAATGAATTTTCAGGTTTTGAATATTGCGCTTCTATGTCTGGCCTTCCGGGTTGGCATGTCTTACCGGCTGCTTGCCATATGTGTGGCATTGCTGTTGATAGATACGCACGGTATTGGGAGTTTTATTGATCATGTTACCGGATAGCTCCTTGTTAAAGTTCAAAAACTGGTCCGCCTTGCACTATATTGTTGCCGGGCTGCTGGTGGTGCATACCTCCTGGATCATTGTTCACTTGAACCTGGTGTCACGAGAACTTATCAACCCCTGGAAACTTGGCGGCTACGGCATGTACACCCAGCCAAACAACAGGGCCAAGTTGCGATTGTTTGATATCCGCTCAAAACCCAAAAGAATTTCCAAAAGAAAATATATCGGCAAAGGTTTCCGCGATGCCAATTTTCGCTACGTTTTCAGATGTCGCAAAATAGGCAGAGCTGAATTTTTGATTTTCCTGACCGATAACCCGCATCTGGCAAATAGGGATTTACGGTTTGTGATCAGAGAACGCGAGTTCTCTCGCAGTCCCGTCGGCACGAAATGGGTCAAACACTCAGTCGTCGAACTGCGGTGGCCGCAAAGCGACAAATTTACCTATTCCGGTGAGGTCTGCGGCAAAAAATATGCTGGCGAAGTCGTCTACCAGCCATGACACCACCGAACAAGACACCACCGGACCAGACCCCAGCGAACATGATCCTCGTTTATGATCAAGATTGCCCGGTGTGCAGAAATTATTGTCGAGTGCTCGCCATAAGGCAGGCGGCAGGCGGCATGTCAATATTGAACGCCCGGGATAACCCACCAATCATGGCCGAAATCAACGCACGTGGCATTGATATGGACGAGGGCTTTGTGTTGAAAATCAGCGAAGAGTTTTATCACGGGGCCGATGCCATCCATATGCTGGCCCTGATGAGCACCCGCACAGGGGTCTTTAACCGCTTGAACTATCTGGTATTTAAATTAAAGCCGCTATCGCGCTTTCTCTACCCGATACTCAAATTCGGCAGAAGCATTTTGCTCAAATTACTGGGCAAGAAAAAGCTCAACAATCTGACAAGGCCGGATTGATTGTTTGCCCGGGCCGAGCTGGGGGCACCTGGAGATAACAAGTGGTGTTAATCTGGCCAGGAAACTATCTCGTTATATTTGGAGTTACGGTGGAGTTATGGTGACAGTTTATGAAATACACTTTAAAACTACTTCTCCTACTTCTCCTACTTCTCCAGCACAATAATCTGATCGGCTTTTGGCGGGCGCATTTTGAGGTGCTGTCGCGCCAGTCTCTCTATGCGCTGCGGGCGCGTGAGATAGGCCCATTCGGCGCGCAGCTCCAGGATGGCGCGCTGTTCCTTATCGATCTGACGCTCAAGCTTTTTGGCTTCGCGCTTCAATTGCCAGGTCTCGACCTTCATGACGTAAATGCCAGCAAACAGTGCGAGCGCCAGTAAAGGCAATACCAGTTTTATCAATGTGCGCATTTGGTCTGGTCCAGATAATTTTCAAGCCTAGGATTGCATTATGTCAACAATAGCCGTTGAGGCTCCCCAGCAAAAGAGGAACACAACAAACTCGGCTCTCATTTGAAAAGTCTAGTGCTGCACGATCACACCAAATCGGTGCAATACGCGTCGCTATTGACACCCTACATACACAGCACCCCACTCCAATCGGGTTCCAAGGGCTCGCCCTTGTTCGTTCCAAGAGTGGTGCTGTCTGCACAAGATACCGCGCTTTGAGCGCCATTATTCAAGTTCCGGGGTTTTCGGGATTTTCACTTCGTTGAGACTAAAAGCAAAGGCCGGAGCGTCCAGCCTCACAGCCGCTCGCAAACGGCTGGAGCGAGCGCGCGGATTTTGCTCTTGTTCGCTGCGCGTCGGCGTGATGGTTCGTTTATTGATCAAGGCAAATGACGGCTTGAACAGATCAGCCTCGATCGTCTCGGGGAGATGACGAGACGGTCGCGATTTGGGGATCGCCCGGTTGCTCAAGAATTGCTTGACGATGCGATCTTCCAAAGAGTGAAAACTGACAATAACGGCGCGGCCTCCTGGCGACAAAAGCTGTTCGATGGCCGCCAGCCCGTGTGCCAGTTCTTCAAGCTCGCGATTAACAAAGATACGCAAAGCCTGAAAGGTACGGGTGGCTGGATGTTTGGTGGCTCCAGGGCGCCTGCCGATAACGCTGGTCACCAGATCAGCCAGTTGCAATGTGGTGGTAAAGGGTTTGTTCTCGCGCTCTGACACAATGGCCCGCGCAATCACCCGCGCCCGCCGCTCTTCACCAAGCGCCGCGATGATGCGGGCAATGTCTGCTTCTGCATATTGATTGACCACGTCAGCCGCCGATAGGCCGCGGCAAGACATGCGCATATCGAGCGGTCCATCCTGAGCAAAGGAAAAGCCGCGCGCGGGATCATCTATTTGCATGGACGACACCCCGACATCAAGCACGACGCCATCGACATGGCTGACACCAGGCGCCGCAATCAACTCTTGTAAATCACCAAAGCGCCCAGGGATAAAAGTAAAACGATCACCATATTTTTTCTTGAATAAGGCTGCCGTACTCGCCGCTTGAGGGTCGCGGTCGATGGCAATGAGACGGCAATCTGCCGCCTCAAGAATGGCACGCGTATAGCCGCCGGCGCCAAAGGTGCCGTCTATATAGATCTCGCCATCTTTTGGCTGAAGCGCTTCAAGCACAGAAGAAAGGAGGACAGGAACATGTCCGGCAGGTCCGCTATTTGCACCAAGATCACCTGGATCGCTTGGATCATTGGGATCTTTTGGATCGCTCGGCCTCGAACGCTCCTTTTTGGTGCCCCGACCAGACATTATTCCCGTCCTCCTTCGGCTTCGCCGCCCCCTTTGGAGCGACGCCCCACGCCGAGAAGTTTGCGAAGCTCGCGGACCTTTTCGCGCGCTTGCAACCGGTGAGCCTCAAACTTTGCAGGCTCCCAGATTTGAAATTTTCCGCCAAGACCGACAAACACCACCTTGTCAGTTATGCCTGCATGCTCACGCAAGGTAAGCGGCAGATTAACCCGACCATCAGTGTCGATCTTCAACATTATGCTGTCTCCATATAGCGCCGTTGCCAATTGATCTTTTTCATCTCCAAAAGGAGCCAGATCCTCAAGCAACTCACCGATCTTGTTGACTAAATGGCTGCCCCCCGCATCAAGAGCGGGAGCATCCAGCGACGGGTAACAAAAGATCCCCTCGCCTTCTTCCTTGGCCAATATAGCACGAAAGCTGGCCGGAACCGACACGCGCCCCTTGCGATCAACCTTGTTGGTAAAAGAGGAAACAAACTGCCCCATGCCGACTTGCTCATGCCTTCTTGGTCGCTAATTTCTTGCGCCACTGCTCAGATTTACAATCAAAAACAGGCCCCCCAAGGCCCCTCCAAACTGCCCAATGACGCACCAGACTTTTAGCCAGCCTTTAGTGATGCACCCTCCCCCGAAATTCAATCGGCAGATCTAACAGGAGCAGGGGGGAAGCTGGTTTACAGGCACCCTTGTGGCCTCACAAAAGATGCGTCCTGACACAGACATTAATGCAAACCAGCTTCCCCAGCCGCCCCATCCAAAAGTCCCCACCTTAGATGGGTCAGGATGGAATATCATGGGATCATATGGTCGTCAATGGTTTATTAACTATATTCGTTGGGTTTTCATTCACTTTTGCCCCCTGCTGTCAGATGCAGCTCC
Organism: Alphaproteobacteria bacterium; assembly: GCA_024279115.1. Taxonomy (GTDB): domain Bacteria; phylum Pseudomonadota; class Alphaproteobacteria; order Rhizobiales; family JAKIUO01; genus JAKIUO01. The sequence continues at coordinate 27,631 of JAJRRW010000110.1, read as the reverse complement.
CCACTGCACAGGCGTCAGCTCGATAGTTCATTGAGGGGTTTAACTTTTTTGTGGATAAATTTATTCAGCTCAACGCTTCATTGGTGAAGCGGAGCCATCAGTTCGACATTGCAGTACCTGACATTTATGTCAGTTCAGCACTTCACAATCTGATTGTAATTCAATTCATGACTTCAGCAGTTAGGGATTTCGTCAGATTCAAAATATACCGTGCCATATCTATCGTGATGTACAGCGCGAATAACGATTCTGGGCTTCGCGGGGGGCTGTTTATTGTTTGCCGCGAGGCGGTCCCCTATCTCTCGCCCTTGTCCTGCTTACGCTTAGGACGGCTGTCGTACGCCCGGCTTCGCTAGCCCGCGAGCTAAAGCCGAAGACCATGATGACCGTCGCCTAAAACACAGTTACGATCGTCAATAAGGTGGTTATAAAACCGCCACAGAATTTAGTTATGGCTTTAACGTCTGCTCGGTTGAGAGACTGCCAGAATGTATGGCGCGACACACCAAATTCCTGGGCGACTTCAGTATTGAGCCACAGAAAATGCACCCTAGTATTGCAACATGTTTTAGGGATGTTTGACAGTTTTCTAGCAAGTCACTAGAGACGTTGCAAAAACCCTCGTTTTTGCAACGGAGTAGTTGGCGGCCCCACCCCAAAATTCCATAGCGAAGAATGCCAAGCGATGACCTGTGCCCCTCTCGTCCGTTCCTGCCTTTAGGTCAAATATAGCACCTTCTATTAGGGTTTTTTGTTAACTGTTTTTTAACCCCTTTGGAGACATGAAGAAATTTAATACATATCAATGCATTAGCATTGGAGAATAATATGTTAAACGAAAATAATCGGATTGCGCCACGCAAGCGCACCCTATTGCCAGCAAAAATCTATTTTAACAACAAGCAGTCCGTATTGGATTGTATCTTGAAAAATTTTTCGAGCGCTGGCGCTCTCCTGAAATTCGTCTCGACTATGGGCGTACCGGACAATTTCCTGCTCGTAATCCCGAGCGCTGGAAAACAATTCCATTGCTGTGTTGTCTGGAGCAATGCAAAGGAGGTCGGTGTTTCTTTCGATCCCCTCAACCAACCCCAGGGCAAGCCCGACTTGAGATTAGTCTAACAGCGGATACCTGTTCATAACTCACCGCGCAGGTATTGCCTATTTGGTGTGGGATTAAATCCACCTCGGGCCAAAAGCTGCGCGGTTTTGAAAGCATTTCATCGAAGTCCATATATTTCCCAAGGATATTTGCGACACTAGGTTGAAGAAAATGACTTCTGGATATTTTTACTGATTTAGTCTCTTGCCGAGCTATTGGCAGCAACGCGGTCTTCTCGCAGCCAGTAATTCAAGAGCGACTTTCAATGCGCGGTCAAATCCTCCTCTTACTGCAATCGTCTTTTGAAACTGACAACACCGATAAGCACCAGCACGGGGCCTTGTAGGTCCTGGCAGGTTTGCACTCCGCGACAGGTGCGCGAATTCGACTGGGGAAAACGTGTGAAAATTCAATTGCCAGAGAAGCGGGACCAGCGCAGAAAATGCTCGCTCCCTTGGCCCTCCAGACTAAGCCTTTGAAACAGCGCCTTTTCAATTGCACCTTGATGGGGCGCGGCGCGTTTTCATGTTTTTTTAACTTTATCTGCGCTACTTTGAATTTAAGCATCAACAAAAAATGATGCACTCCAGAAAAAAATCACCAAAAAAAACTTCGCCAAATACTATACACAAAACATTGGTTGATAAAATATATTGACCAAATTTCTCATATTTCCTGTTCTGCATTCTCATTTTTAACAAATATATTTCGCCTCTTAGAAAAAAAATATGCGCACACAAGTGCGAACTAAGAGCTATGAGAAAACGGTTTAGGGAAACATTATATGAAGACGCCAACCATCCGCCTACTGGGCATTTCTGTCATCGCTGCAACGCTTGTCACAGGTGTGATTTATGTTGCCAGTGCCTATATGATCCGCGCTGAAATTCAAGACAGCCGATCCATCTGGAATAATTATCAGCGCATCAGCGCCAACCGCGCTCAATCCTTGTCCTCGATAGTCAATAATATGGGCTATGGCGGCATGATCTACCACTATAAGGCATATATCATCAACGGCGAAGAGCATTGGGCACAAAACTCAACTCTTGCCGCGGGCGCCGCTCTTGCCGCCATCGACCAATACAAAGCCTCCCCCATCACTGCCAGAGAGGGCACCGCCCTCAAAACCATCAAACTGAATATCATGGCCTATATGAAAGGCATTGCCACCGCCAATGAAGCCATCATGGAAGGTGAGACCGTCTCTGATATTGACAAGATGATCAAAATCGACGATGCCCCCGCCATTCAGGCGTTCTCTATTTTGCGACAAAGCATCCAAAATTCAAATGAAACGGCCAACCGCACAGCCGCCACCGACAAACCCCGGTTCACCAAAACAGAACAATATGGTGAAATGCTTTCAGCCCTTGGATATGGCGGTTTGATCGATCATTTTAAAACCTACATTATTCGCAGGGACAAATCCCATCTCGCGCAGATAAAAAATTCAATCAGCCAATATCGCAAGGCCGTGGCAAACTATCAAGCACTTGGCCTCAATGACCAAGAACGAAAAGCTTTGACAGCAATCGGCAAAATTGTTGGCAAGTATGAAAAAGCCCTGCCGATCGTTACCGAGGCAATCAAGGATGGCTTGTTACCAGCAGATATTGAGCCGCGCACCAAATTTGATGACACGCCCCTCATTGAAGGTCTTAAAACACTCAATAGCAGCATTGAACGCCAGATCCTGGTGAGCAAAACCGAGCTGACAGGAAACCTCAAAACGGCCTCGGCATTTTCACTGTCAGCCTGGTGGCTAGCGCTCATCGCCACTGGCCTGCTGGTCCTGCTGAACTGCACCATTATTTTCACCCGCATTGTCGGCCCCATCGGCAAGATCAGACAGATCATGTACAAGCTGGCCGGTGGCGATATGGATATCAAGATCCGCTTTACAAAAAGACAGGATGAAATCGGCAGCATGGCCCGCGCCATTGAGGTGTTTCAGAAAAATGCCTTTGAAGTGACGCGCCTGGAAAAAGACAAGCTTCTATTGGAAGAAATGGCCGTACAAAAGCGCAAGAAAGCCATGCTGGAGCTGGCGCACAGCTTTGAAGAATCTGTGGGGGCCGTCGTCCACTCGACCCGCAGCGCGGTCAAGTCTCTTGAAGGGACCGCGACCACCATGCATGAAAATGCCAGTAGCAGCATTGATCAAGCTGACAATGTTAATTCCGCCGCCGAAGAATCTGCGGCCAGCGTCAGCGTCGTGGCGGTCGCCTCGCAACAGCTTCAGGCATCTATTGAGGGGATCAATGGCGAGGTGGAACAGGCAAGACAAATCGCCAATTCAGCGCTTGCTGAATCTGCAAAATCCAAACTGACCATGCAGGACCTGATCGAACGTACTGACAAGATCAGCCACATTGTTGAAATGATCAATGATATCGCCGGGCAAACCAATCTGCTGGCCCTCAATGCCACCATTGAAGCCTCAAGAGCTGGAGAATCCGGCCGCGGGTTTGCGGTCGTCGCGTCCGAGGTGAAAACGCTCGCCGAGCAGACCTCGAAAGCCACGGATGAAATCGCCACGCAGATCAACGCTTTGCAAAAAATCAGCGCCAAAGCGGCCAGCAATATGAACGAGATCGATGAGGTGATCGTCCAGATGAATGAGTTTTCCACGTCTGTCGCTGGAGCTATTACACAGCAAAGTGCCGCAACAAGTGAAATAACCCGAAATATCGATAGTGCAGCCGCTGGAACCAATGAAGTAACCCAGGGCATTTCGATGGTCAAAAGCGCCGCTACCGAATCAGGCGACACAGCCCGCAAGCTCAATTCATTTGCCAAAGACCTTGCCCATCAAAGCGAGCTTCTTGATGACAAGGTTGCCCATTTTGTGGGCACCATCCGCGCAGCTTGGTAAGGCGAGCGAACACCAATAGGTCAAAACCTTTCACACAATAAAAACAATGATTTGATTGTATTTTGACCCAGAGCACCGTGCGTTTGCCCCGGGGCATTGTGACAGCGTGATTTTGTGTCAGCATCAAGGGGAAAAATCGAAGCGCATATCAGTGATACGGGCAAGATTTTTCTCCTTGAGAATGGTGCAAAACGCCAGTTAGAATGATTGCCAGTGGGCGCTCTGTGCTCTATTCGGGGCGGCGATATAAAAACCCGTCCTTGCTCTCGCGCGGCACGGGACCAACCCATTTTGCAGAACTAAGCCCCAATCTGGCGGCGGTCTTTGACCAGGCGAGTATGGCACGCTCGAGATGCGCCTTGCGTCCCTGCTTCCAACGGAGCAAGGAAACCCCATCGTAAAACAGATAGAGACGGTTTTCATAGATCTCAAATAAAGTCGGGTTCCCCTGAACGCCTTGATGCTTGCCAAGCAGATACGGATCAACCCCTCCAAAGCGGGGAGCGTAGACTTGCGGATGAGCCAGGAAAGCAGCTTTATTGCCGACATTGCGAAAATTCCAGCTCACACCTCCTCGTACAGTCTCAATGCCGATATTTGGCCGTACAGCCTGTGCTTTGACAAAATAATCAACGGGATCATAGCCAGCGATCGCATAGCCATTGCGTTCGTCCACCCAGGCCATGGGCAATTGTCTGCCTGCCAGAGCGAAGCCAGCAAAACAAAAAACGCCAAGGCCAAACATTCCTGCCATCGACAGCTCCCTGCCCTGCAGCAAAAAAGAAAACAGTTTCATGAAGCCCCTGACCGATAGTAAGATTCGCCCTGCACTGGCAGTAAACACGGCCTCAAATATCAAAGCAAGTCCCTGCAAAACGTCGCCCCGACAATCAACAGGCTTTTGTTCTGTACGCTTTGGGATCACCAAACAACGCACGAAGCCCCTGTTGACTTCGGCGCCCTCTTATGAACTCTCCTCCACCGTCGTCTGAGCGAGACCAAGCGCAGCACCTTGAGGGTCAGATATGATATAAAAACGCCCGACCCCTTCGACATCCATCGGGCCAAAAATGATTTTGCCGCCATTTTCCACGGCTTTTTGCGCAACATCATCGGCATCCGCGACATTCACATAACTCATCCAATGGGGAGGTATGTTTTCCATCTCTGGCCCCTCCAGCTTCATGGCACCCCCAACCTGCATATCGCCCATAGTCCACAGCGTGTAACTTGGCTCACCAGGCTTTGCCGGCACGGTCGGGTTGCCAAATTGCATATCCTGCGAGGACCAGCCAATGACTTTGGCATAAAATTCTTTGGCTCCTTCCACATCGGTCGTCATCAACTCATTCCAGCCAAATGTGCCTTTTTTCGTTTCCATGTCTTTCTCCTTTTGTTACGTCTCGCTTTAATTGTCTCACAGCTATTCGCCCTAACGCGTGACCAAACTAAGCCGCATATTCCGTTAGCACCTGATCGCGCAAACGGCCATTGATTTCGGCGAGCCGATCAAAGCTGAAAGTGAAGGTGCCAACGCCAGCCGTCGCCGAGCGGATATCAACGATCAACCGTTGCAGCTCTGATTGCGGCATATGTGCCTTGACAATATCCCAACCAGGCCAGCCGGGCCTTGCATCAAATCCAAGGATCTGCCCGCGATGGCTTGAGACAATGCCATTGATGCGCGCTGTCGCCTCTGACGGGACGGCAATTTCCACCGCCATGATCGGCTCCAGCAAAACCGGATTACATTGCGGCATGCCCTCTTTCATCGCCACCACCCCGGCCATGCGAAATGCCTGCTCGGAGCTATCGACGGAATGATAGGAGCCATCTTTCAGCTCCACCGACAGATCGACAACCGGAAATCCCAAAGGACCCGAGCCAAGATAGTCCTCGATGCCATGTTCCACCGCCGGGATATATTGGCGCGGCACGCCCCCGCCGGCGATAGAATTGAAAAAAGTGAAACCGGTGCCGCGCGGCATTGGTTTGATCTCCACAGTGACATCGCCGAACTGACCATGCCCACCGGACTGCTTCTTGTGGCGCCCACGTATTTCAACATGGCCACGAATGGTTTCCATGTAAGGGATATGCGGCGTGCGACTTTCAATCAGGATGCCAAATTTGCGCGTCAAACGCTCCGCCGCGACCCGCAGGTGGATCTCGCCTTGCCCCCACAAAACCATTTCACCCAGCGCCTGATCCTGGCGCAACGACAAAGACTGGTCTTCTTCAACAAGCTTGCCAATGGCCGATGTCAGCTTGACTTCATCGCGGCGTGCTTTGGCAGATATGGCCAGACCATAGACCGGCGTGGGGGTGGGTATCACCTCGACCTGCTTGACCTTACCTTGATCAGTGGACAAGCTTTCACCGGTTTGAACAGCATCAAGACGCCCAAACGCCAGCATATCACCCGCCCTGGCCGTTCCCGAGAATTTTTTGGGTTCCTGCCCCCTCACGGTGAACAGTCCAGACAGGCGCTGATTGGTGCCCTTGCTGCCGGTCAATTGATCACCATCACGAAACTCACCGGCAAACACCCGCACAAGGGAAAGCTTGCCACCATGCTCGGTATGAAAGGTCTTCACCACATGCGCCAGGGTACGCGCTTCGATACCAAGGCGCTCTCTTGTCGCGCTTACATCTGGCACCTCGTGGCGCAAAGCTTTCAGCAAGCGATTGACGCCATGACCTTTTTCAGCCGACCCAATGAGCACCGGACAGATCGTGCCAGAGCGCAAATCATCCGACAGGTCATCAAAAATCTTGTCCTGGGGAGGTTCGATATCTTCCAGCAACTGCTCCATCAGCTCATCATCATAATCGGCCAGCGTTTCCAGCATCGAAAAGCGGGCCTCTTCTTCACGTCCCGACAGGTCCTTTGGAAGATCGATGATCTTGCTTGTTTGATGCTCGCGGTAAAGATAGGCGCGCTCCAGCGCCAGATCGACAAATCCCGTGACAATATTATTGTCCCAGATCGGAATTTGCCGCAGCACCAATGGCAGATCGCTGGCCGGTTGCAACATGGGAATGATGTCGCGCACCCGCAGCTCCGCCTTGTCGATCTTGTTGAGAAACAGGAAATGCGGAATTTTACGGTCTTCGAGCTGCTTCAAAATAAGCTGCAAGGCTGGCGTTTTCTTCTGGTCGGCTTCACACACCACGATCGCCGCATCCACCCCTGGCAAAACGGCACTGGCATCGGCGCTAAATTCAATGGAGCCGGGGCAATCGATAAAGGTGAAACTGTCTCCCAGAAAATCCACCTGCGCCACATTCAGCTCAACACTCATATCGTGGGCGCGCGCTTCGGGAGAGGCATCGCCCACCATATTGGCCTCGGCAACCGTGCCCTGGCGATTGATGGTGCCGGTATGTTGCAAAATGCTTTCAAGCAGGCTGGTCTTGCCCGACAGATACGGGCCGACCAGGGCGATACAGCGTGGAGCGCTGCCAGATTGGCGATTATTCCCCATCTTATTTCCTCCTCTATAGATAAATCACGTACAGAAATTCGAACACAAAAAAGCCCCCTGTCACACGGCGTGAGGGGGCGGGATCGAACCAATATGTAAAACACGTCTCATAAACCTGACCTTTCATCCTCATCTGAAACCGGGCCGCAACACAAGCTGGTACATGCAAATGTCAAGGTCAGATGGACGGGACCGCCGCAGAAATATCATGATCGCATCAAAACCAATTACCGCAGCAATTCCCTCTCTCTATGGTGGCGATCCACAAGGCTTTTTGCAAGCCTTGAGATCGAGAAAAGACAAAATATTACCTGATTATCGAAAATATCTGCTGCCCTTGGAGCAACACACACCCCACACAGGATTAAACATGCCAATGCCACTCCCGTGAAAACGGCAATGGCATTGTTTGTCGCTCAGTTGCTGTTTCGCGAAAAGCGACCATGATCACCTATTATAATGATCAAGCACTATATTGGACGGTCGGCAGTTTTTTACGCAACCAGCCCTTTGCTGAAAAATTGCCCATCATGCCTTCTGATATATCGGCAACAGCACTATAGCCCTGCTCGCGCAAAAAGCTGGTGATTTTGGCGGTGCGTTGGCCCGTGGCGCAAATGAGCGCGATCGGCTTGCTCATATCGCCGCCAACTGCATCACTAAGCTCGCTCATAAAGGCGGGGTTTTGCGGGGTGATCGTCAAAGCCCCCTGCGCCACACCAGAGCGCATCCATTCCATAGGGGTGCGCACATCAATTATTGTCAACTCGCCCGCCTGGCTCATTTCAAGGGCCTTTTCAGCACTTAAAATATCTGGCAACGGCACATTACTTGTTTTTTCAGCAGTCATTGTCATTTAACCTTCTCCCACAGATGTCCCATGAATAGGGCCTCAAATACCCAGGTGACAAGGTGTATATTGTCACGTGTGGGGTTTGTGATATTCAACACTATGAATATTTAACAGTTACAAACAGCAAAATCAAGACCTCGAGAAATCACGCTCGTCACTTACCATGAACAAATCCACGACTTGTCGTCCTTTAACGGATAGGCTAGAAGGCAGATCAACCAATAATAGAGACGCTTGGCACATGAGCAAAAAGAACAAGACAAGAAGACCAAAAGCGCGTCTTCCCAAAGGCATGAGAGATGGCCAGGCACGCGAAATCCGCGCCATGAACGCCATGCTGGAAAAAATCCGCGCGGTGTATGAGCTTTATGGCTTTGAACCGCTGGAGACGCCCGCCTTTGAATATAGTGATGCGCTGGGAAAATTCCTGCCCGATCAGGACCGTCCCAATGCCGGTGTGTTCTCGTTTGAAGACGAGGACAAGCAATGGCTGTCCCTGCGCTATGACCTCACCGCCCCCCTCGCCCGCTATGTGGCGCTGAACTATGATGGCCTGCCAAAGCCTTATCGCCGCTATGCCACGGGTTCTGTGTGGCGCAATGAAAAACCGGGTCCAGGGCGTTTTCGCCAGTTCACCCAGTTTGACGCCGATACGGTCGGCGCGCCCGTTGGCGCTGCGGACGCCGAAATGTGCATGCTAATGGCCGACGTGATGGAAGCAGTTGGCATCAAGCGCGGCGACTATGTCATCCGGGTGAATAATCGGAAGATTCTTGATGGATTGAGAGAGATTGTTGGTCTTGCGGACAGCGAACATGATGGCAAATGGCTGACTGTACTTCGCTCGCTAGACAAATACGATAAATTTGGAATTGATGGTGTAAAGCTCTTGCTTGGCACAGGTCGTAAGGATGATAGTGGCGACTATACAAAAGGCGCTGAACTTGATGATAACCAAATCCAGATAATCGTAGGATTTGTTATTCAATTTATTGAATCACTCATCCCTCTTTCAGAATCAAACCTTGAAGAGGATCATGACGAGAAGCTGTTTAATAAAGACAGCGCCGAAGGCCCCTATGTGCTTGAAACTGACGATATGCTCGAAGAATGGCGAGAAAATATTTTCCATGAAAGCGAAATCGGTTTGCAAGGCGTCCAAGAGCTTGAGGATATGCTGAATTTATTCGAGTCTGCCGGATACGGAACACTGCGAATCCAAATAGATCCCTCCGTTATCCGTGGCCTTGAATATTACACCGGGCCGGTGTTTGAAGCCGAAGTGACCTTTGACGTCAAGAACGACAAGGGACAGGTCATTCAATTTGGCTCAGTTGGCGGCGGCGGGCGTTATGATGGCCTCGTTGCTCGTTTCAAAGGCATTGAAATTCCGGCAACCGGCATGTCGATTGGTGTCTCACGGCTTTATACTGCCCTGCAAGCGCTTGGCGAACTGGAAGATGAGACCACAGGCCCCATGCTGGTGCTGGTGATGGATAAAGAGCGCATTGCCGACTACCAGAAAATGACCCAAGAACTGCGAGCCGCTGGCATCCGCTGTGAGATGTATGTGGGCGGCTCTGGTATGCGTGCCCAGATGAAATATGCTGACAAACGCGGGGCGCCCTGCGTTATCATCCAAGGAGATGATGAACGCAATGCAGAAGAAGAAATGGTAACCATCAAGGATCTTGTCGAGGGATCAGAGCTATCCAAACAGATCACCGATAATAAAGAATGGCGCGAAGGCCGTCCCGCCCAGTTTTCCGTCAAGAGAGATGAGCTGGTCGAGGCCGTGCGCCTGGTCCTCAAGCGGCACACTGGGCAAGAGGGCTAGATGATGCAAGCAGAAACCGCCCAAAAATTTGAAGCCCTTGAACAGCTCGCCGCCAAATTACGCGAGGGGTTTACAAAGGCCGGTTTTGAACCCGTAGCGCCCGCCATTTTACAGCCCGCCGATATTTTGCTCGATTGCTCGGGCGAAGCATTACGCGCTCGCACCTATGTTTTTTCCGATCTCGATGGCCATGAATTATGCCTGCGCCCGGACCTCACCGTGCCAACGGCAAGGCTCTATCTGGAGCGCAATCCAACGGTGCATGACGAGGCCCGCTATTGCTATAATGGTCCGACCTTTCGCTATTCTCCTGCGGATGGCAAAAATACCCGCCCGCGCGAATTTCGGCAAATGGGCCTGGAGCTTTACGCCATGAACGACCGGCTGGCCGCCGAAACCGAGATTTTCAAGCTGACCATTGAGGGCATCGAACATGCCGGTCTGTCCGATTATAAAATCAAGATTGGCGACCTTGGCCTGTTCACGGCCTTTATTGATGCGATCGATATGCCAACACGTTGGCGGGCCCGTCTCAAACATCATTTCTGGCGCCCCGATACCTTTCATAAACTGTTGCGCCATCTTTCTGGCGAAGATCAAACAGATACCAAGGACAATAATGGCTGGCCCACTCTGGACCCCAAAGATCTGCTCGGGGCCATGCTGATCATCAGCAACTATATGCGCGATAAAAAAATCCCGCTGATTGGCACCCGCTCGCTGGAAGAAGTGACACAGCGCCTGATGGATCGCCAGCTCGATGCCGCTGAAAAGCGCCTGACCCAAAAAAAGGTGCAACTGATTGAGGACTATCTCGCCATTCAAGGCCCCCCACGCGCGGCCATGGCCCGCATCATTGATCTCACCGACAAGGCGGATATTAATATCGCCAGGGCCTTCAAGCGCTTTGAAAAGCGCCTTGATCTGTTCAAAGAACAAGGCATTGATTTGAAGAACATGGAATTCAGCGCCGAATTCGGGCGCAGTTTCGAATATTATACGGGCTTCGTGTTTCAGATCGAGGCCCCCAATTTCGATGAGATCGGCCCCGTCGCTGGGGGCGGGCGCTATGACAGCTTGTTGAAAAAACTTGGAGCCATGGAAAAAGTGCGCGCCGTTGGATGTGCGATCCACACCGAGCGCTTGCTCACCGTGGTCGAAGGGGAAATGGAATGAGTGACAAAGCCCTGACCCTGGCCGTGCCATCCAAAGGCCGTTTGATGGACAAGACCCTTGAAATGTTTGCAAAGCTTGGCATGACCATCAAAAAAACCGGTCATGAGCGCGGCTATCACGGCAAGGTGGTCGAGCATGAAGAAATCGATGTGGCGTTTCTTTCAGCCAGCGAAATCGCCCACGACCTGCGCAGCGGACGCATACATCTGGGCGTCACCGGCGAGGATCTGGTACGCGAAACCATTGCCGATCACCAAAAGCGCGTGACCTTCATCAAACCCCTTGGCTTTGGCCACGCCGATGTCATCGTTGCCGTCCCTAAAAGCTGGCTGGATGTGGACACCGTGGCAGATCTTGAAGAGGTCGCGGCGCAGTTCCAGAAAAACCATGGACGACGCCTGCGCCTGGCCACCAAATATGTCAATCTGACCGGCCGGTTTTTTGCCCGCAATGGTTTTTTTGGCTATCGCATTGTCGGCAGTCTTGGTGCCACCGAGGGCGCTCCCGCCAATGCCAGCGCCGAACTGATCGTTGATATCACCTCGACCGGCGAAACACTGGTGGCCAATCACCTGAAAATCCTCAAAGACGGGGTCATTCTCAAGAGCCAGGCCAATCTGGTCGCCTCACGCACCGCCAACTGGTCGAGTGCCGCAAATGACGTCCACGCCAAAATCGAGCAACGGATTTTAGGCTAACAGCTCCGGCATAGGCGGCATTGAGCCAGCCTCTCAACTGCTCGTTAACAAAATACCGATAATTTTAATCAAACTTGTGAAAACTTGTCTGCAAACGGTTATTGCCTCGTTTGCTGTGGCAGATGAGAATTGTTGAAATTTTTCCTCGATGAGCGCAGGCTGGTCTGACGAAAAAACCATCGCAAGGATTTGTTGAACAACAATGAGCGCCGCAAGTACCATAGTAATCGCCGTTGTGACGATTGGCGCAAGCGCAGCGCTAGGTGCCGCCCATCAACAAGGATGGGGGGGCTTTGGCGAATTCGGGCAATCCATGGCATCGGCATCGGTTCATGACACCTGCCAAGCTCCTGCCAGCGCCGTTGCCTGGTCTTCTGGTGTTGGATCACAATCCCTGGCCCGGACCAGAGCTCTTGTTAAATGGTCGAAAAAAGCTCGTCTCCACGGGCCCGATTTCGCCAGCTGGCACAATGCCCGTGGTCGCAACATCTCTTGTCAAACGCGATCTGACAATGACGCCAAATGCGTGGTCAGAGGTCGCCCCTGCCAAAGCGTGGCAGAACTAGCGGTAAATCTGGATCAACTGTTCTAGCTCACAGGCTCATAAACCAAGCAATAATGCCAGCTGAAATTCGTCCGAGTGAACGCAGCAGGCTCTAACGGTGTTTTTCTTCGATTTCGCGATCGGGATCCCAGCCATTGGCCCGCGCATCCTCAACAGCTTGCTTATAGATACGCGCATGGCGCTCGCGCAGTTCATCTGGCAGTCGCGAGGGCAAAAAACCGTTCTTGTCCCAGGCAGTGGCGACCTTTTCCTGCAAGCCAAGAATACCGGCCGCCAGCCAGCCATCACAATTTTCATCTTCATCAATCAAACCAAACACGCGGGCATCGAGGATGATTTTCACAGTTGAGGTCATTCCATAGGTAATATCCTGATCATAGCCGACATATTTTTGACCCTGTTTACCAGGTTTGTGAACCATCGAAAAAGCCCCTTTATTTGGTCATGATAATCAGTCAGACTGATTTATATTAAATTCGTTACGGCAATTCTTAGCAATTTACAGGCCAAAAATCTATGGCATATTACTTTTATTGCAGTGCGGTTTGGTTGATCCATGTTGCGTAAGGCGTATATCGAACGAAGATGAAGGCAAGTGGGGGCCCGTTCCCTATCGTTTTAAAAGTGAGCGCAAGGAGCCATTTGAACCACGGAGTCCAAGAAGGAGACCCCCATGCTTACCGAACTCGACCAGCGGCTTGTCAGGATGCCAATCATGGCACAACGCGATAGCCACATCGACGCCAGCACCTATAATGTCTGGCGGCGTGCCCGGAATATCTGGGGAGCACCGATGAAAATGGTGTTACCTCAAATCAACGAATTTCGACTTCATCTCACCGATAATTATTGGGCAGTTGTTGATCTGTCCCGCAATAATGCCCTGGTACTGGCCTGGATCGATCTCGACGATCAAGACCGTTCATCGCTCCACAAACCCATCACTTGCAAACTCAATTATTACCATTTTGCCGCCTCGGCCATCCGCGCCAAATCCCTGGTACTGATGGAAGAAATGCTTAGCGAGCGCCTCAAGGATTATTATCATTAGGACGTTTTACAGCCCTTGGGAAAAATAACCGGAATTCATCACTTTTTCCGTTTCTGAATGACCGGGCAATATCATTGAAATACCGTCGATTATTTGGTCGCGAAGTGGTGTCAGGTCCTGCATTTCACTTGAGTGATAACAGGCCAACGCAGCATCAAAATCATCAAACTGATAGACGACCATACTCACGTAAGGACTATTGCCCTTAAAAGCTTTTATCGGGCTGGAGATAAGGATTGCGCCACCATATTTTTCGACAATCGGTCGCGACAATGGCCCGAGCTGATCTATGCGCGAGCGATCAGTGATGTTGTAGTGGTGAATTATAAAACCAGACACTCAAATCATTCCTCACAAAGACGCAGGTTCTGGCCGGTCCCTGGAAACCTTGCAAATACTTCCAGGGGATCTTCATCATGGGTCCATACCACAAGCTAAAACAGTCGCGATATTTCAACGCACCGCCAACAGGCATCAACCCGTTAGCGCGGCAAAAACGGCAGGCAGGCGCTCGGGCAGGCGTTCCACATTATCAATGATGGAATAGCGATTGTCGCCAAAGATCCGCGCCACATACTGGTCAGCCAGCGGGTCAAGGGTCAGGCAATAGGTATAAATGCCCTGCATGGCCAGGTCTTCCACGGCTTTTTTGGTATCATGGCGCAGATATTGCGGATCGCGCTCATCAATATCGGCTGGTTCCCCATCCGTAATGAGCAGCACCAGACGCTTTTGCACGGGTTGCTCCGCAAGATGATGTCCAGCATGCCTCAGCGCCGTTCCCATACGCGTTGACAAGCCACCTTTCATGCCAGCCATACGGGCTTTGACATCATCATTATAACTCTCGTCAAAATCCTTGAACCGGTAATATTGCACATCATGACGGCCATCAGAGGCAAAGCCATGAACCGCAAAGGGATCACCAATACTGTCAATTGCCCAGGCCATCAGACCCGTGGCTTCGCGGGTCAAGGAGAGAATGGTAGCATCGTCCTCGTCATCATCCTGGTGGATACGTTCATTGGTCGATTCTGACAGATCAAGCAATATGACCACGGCCAGATCGCGAATATGGCGGGTGATGCGGATATTGATTTTCGGGTCGGGACTGACGCCGCGCCGGATATCAATCATCGCGTTGACAGCGGCATTGAGATCTATTTCTTCGCCCTCTTCATAGCCGCGCTTGCGCACAATACCTTCGGGCTGCATGGCATCAACGAGATGACGGATGCGCGCCGCGATGGGCCGATGCTTGACCAGGATATTATCCATGATCTCAGGATCTGCCTTGGGCTGGCGGCGCTCGATCAGGGTCGTCCAGCCGGGGCGATGCAATTGGATATGATAGTCCCATTCGGGATAATGAAAGGGATCCGAGATCGGCTCCCTGCCAAGCGTCTCATTAATCGAAACACCCATATCTTCATAGGGCATCAGCTCGGTTTTCAACGTCCAGATTTCCTGCGCATCATCGCCGGCAAATTCGTTGGGGACTTCATTGATGAACTCCATCAGTCCCACATCGCGGCGTAACTGTTCCTGGCTTCCGCGAAGGGTTTCCACCCCGTCCATATTAAACGACATTTCCGCAAATCCCCAGACATAGCGATTGTCGTCGCGATAAGGGATCGGAGAATTTTCCAGCACGCTCAAAGATGGCAGGCCCGTTGCCTTGTACATGAGGTGATAGAAATCCATGCCGGCATTCCAGCTGGCCTGATTGTCTTTGGGGTCTTTGGCCAGAGCCTCGCGAAATGCACCGATGATTGCCATCAAACCCTCGTCCTCATCGCTCAGACTTTCATCAATCAAAAGATGAGAAGTCCGGGTCATATAAGCCATGGAGGGATGCAGCGGCTCTGCCGGGGCGATATTTTCAGCCTGCTTGGCAAAGAATGGCAACCACAGTTTTTTAAGACCGGGGAAGTCCAGAATGGCCAGATGCTCGATGCGGGCATCTTCAAACAGATCAATGCATTTCATATGGGCCGGGGTCAGCTCGCGCGCTTCAATCGGCTCACTTGTATAGACAATATGAGCAGCCGCATGAGCTGCGACGGCACGATAGATCTCCATGCCCACAATACCATGAAATTCATCAAAGGCGTCGGGCATATGAAGAAAATAATCTTCAATAAACGGGCGGATACCAAGACGGGTTTCATAGTCACCAGCGGTTGGCCGCATGAAGAATGCCCTGCCCCACAAGGCGCGCAGGTAGAAGTTGAGCTTGCGCTGATTGTCGACAAACAAGGTGCCACGCCGCTCTTTTTGCAGCATGCTCTTGGAGCTTTCAGACGACAAGGAGAAATAGGCCATCTGCCCGTCAAGATCGCGCATATGAGCCTGCGTGCCCCACAAAACCCAGCGCCGCAAGCCGCCAAGAGTGAGCTTGGACAAAAGCTCTTCCATATTCTCCATCATGGGACGAAGACCGCGCGGCGCCCGTCCGATCATCGTGTGCAGCAGCTTCATGTAATTGCGGATCATGTCCGCTTCACCAAAGCGTCGGGCTGCCAGAGGCAAGCTTTGGATAACCAGGATCAGCACCGTTCCCGATGTATGGGAGGACATTTTCATGATGGCTTCAATAATATCAGGGATCACGTCTTCGCCAACTTCCTTGGCGACCTGCGGGATTTCCTGAATATAGCTCAAGATCAGATCAGGACCACGGCCCAGCACGCACATACCGCGCACGCCCTCAAGATAGTTGTTGAGACCTTGCGGGGATAATACCCGGCCTGCTTCATTATAGGACGCTTCCAGCGCCGCAATGTGAGGATGGTCCTCCTCAAGGCAGCTGATATATTCGTTGAAGTCTACTGTCATGGCGACCCCTGATGCAGTTTTCTAGTTTATGTGCTCTACGGCGCAATGCCCGTGGACGCGCTGTTAGAAATAGGTCGCAACAGCCGCGTCGAGCGTATCGCGCATATCAGGATCATCGGTCAGCGGACGCACCAGCGCCATCCGGCAGGCGTCTTCTGGATTGATGCCTTTCGTGATCAGCTGGGCTGCATAGATCAACAAGCGCGTTGACATGCCTTCATCCAGACCATGCCCCTTGAGGTTGCGCGAACGCTGGGCGATCTGCACCAGTTTTTTGGCGGTGGTGGCATCGGTCCCTGATTCATGAACGACAATTTCGGTCTCGGTATCTTCGTCGGGATAGTCAAAATCAAGCGCCGCAAAGCGCTGCTTGGTGGACTGTTTGAGATCCTTCATCAAGCTTTGATAACCAGGATTATAGGAGATGACGAGCTGGAAATCTGGATGGGCCGAACCCTGCTCGCCCTTTTTTTCAAGCGGCAATACGCGGCGATGGTCAGTCAGGGGATGAATAACAACCGTGGTATCCTGACGGGCCTCGACGATCTCGTCCAGATAGCAAATAGCGCCGATGCGAGCCGCGACGGTCAGGGGACCATCTTGCCATTTGGTGCCATTAATATCGAGCAGAAAACGCCCGACAAGATCGGAGGCGGTCATGTCCTCGTTACAGGCAACCGTGATCAGCGGCTTTTTCAACTTCCACGCCATATGCTCGACGAAGCGAGACTTGCCGCAGCCTGTTGGGCCTTTCAGCATAACCGGTATCTTGACGTCGTAAGCAGCTTCATAAAGCGCCACTTCGTCTTGCACCGAGCGGTAATACGGCTCGTCCCCAATCAAATATTGGGATTTATCCAATGGATTGTCGTTGGTTTTGCTTGCAGTTGCCATGATCGTCAGCCTCTAAGTTTCGATTATTTTGCCACTCTATCAACGAGGGTGGGGCCTGCCGTGATACAGATCAAACCGACCCCACTCCCTTGATAAAAAACAAGGCTGCAACTCAGATGCCAGACAGCTGGTCGAATTGCAGCCTTATCAAAGCTCACGTCTATAAATTAGACAGTTTTACCACGGTAAAGAACCATGTTAGCGCCTTGTGACTGTGCATAATTATCATAGCCAATCAAACGCAAATGGTTTTCAGGGGGAGCTTTATGACAGGCTTCAACTTCAGCCAGGATCACATCGACATCTGTTTCACCAAACAAGGGTAGCTTCCACATATACCAGAAATTGCTTGTGGCATTTTCCGGCTCTGTGTGTTCAACGGCGGGATTCCAGCCCTTGGAGACAAGATACTCAATCTGTTTGCGTATCTGCTCTGGAGTCATTGGTGGCAGATAAGAAAAGGTTTCGAATTTCCGACTGCTGGTATCAGACAGGCTGGAAGCATAATCGTGTACTTCACTCATAAGTAAATTCCTTCGAGTTTGGACCAATTTTCATCGGTTAAAATTGTTTTGAACGAGGGAGTGGACAAGGCAGTCAAGAAAGCATGTCCACTCCAATGGCTGTTGGCTTATTTATGGGCTACGTCCAGTTTGTCGACAGTGTCGAACTCAAACTTGATCTCTTTCCATGTTTCCATGGCAGCACCAAGCTCTGGAGAATGTTTCGCAGCGGCGGTAAGAATGTCTTTGCCTTCTTTTTCAAGCTCACGACCTTCGTTACGAGCCTGTACACAGGCTTCCACAGCAACGCGGTTGGCAGCAGCGCCCGCAGCATTACCCCAGGGATGACCCAGCGTACCACCACCGAACTGAAGCACGCTGTCATCACCAAAGATATTGACGAGTGCTGGCATATGCCAAACGTGGATACCACCAGAAGCAACCGGCAGAACACCTGGCATGGCGCCCCAATCCTGATCAAAGAACAGACCACGTGAACGATCTTCCTTGATGTAGCTGTCACGCATCGTGTCAATCCAGCCAAGGGTCGCTTCGCGGTCACCTTCGAGCTTGCCAACAACTGTTCCAGAATGCAGATGATCACCACCCGACAGACGCAGAAGCTTGGTCAAAACCCGGAAATGAATTCCGTGATGTGGGTTTCTGTCAAGCACAGCATGCATGGCACGATGAATGTGCAGCAACAGGCCATTATCCTGACACCATTGAGCCAGCTGGGTATTTGCTGACCAGCCACCGGTGATGTAGTCATGCATAATGATCGGCGCGCCAATTTCCTTGGCATATTCAGCACGTTTCATCATTTCATCTGATGTCGGCGCGGTCACGTTCAGGTAATGCCCTTTGCGCTCGCCGGTTTCAGCTTCAGCTTTATGGATAGCTTCCATCACGAAATCAAAACGGGCTCTCCAGCGCATGAAAGGCTGTGAGTTGACGTTTTCGTCATCCTTGGTGAAATCGAGACCACCGCGCAGACCTTCATAACAGGCACGGCCATAGTTTTTGGCTGAAAGGCCAAGCTTTGGCTTAATGGTACACCCCAGAAGCGGACGACCATATTTGTTGAGAATATCGCGTTCCACCTGAATACCCTGTGGAGGACCATTACAGGTCATGACATAGGCGATTGGGAAACGAACATCTTCCAGACGAAGGGCGCGAAGAGCTTTAAAGCCAAACACGTTACCAACCAGAGAGGTCATGACGTTAACAACAGACCCTTCTTCAAAAAGGTCAATCGGGTACGCGATAAAGGCGTAGTAACAAGTATCATCACCAGGCACATCTTCAATGCGATAGGCACGGCCTTTATAGTGATCAAGGTCGGTCAAAAGGTCGGTCCAAACGGTGGTCCATGTACCGGTTGAACTTTCAGCAGCCACAGCGGCCGCAACTTCTTCACGGGGCAAACCAGCCTGAGGGGTGATCTTGAAACAGGCAAGAATATCGGTGTCTTTGGGGGTATAATCCGGCGTCCAATAGTTTTCGCGGTAGTCTTTCACACCGGCATCATAGGTCTTGGCCATTGAGGCACTCCTTCATCTGCGAGGGGTTTACAAAATTGTAAGATGATAAAGTCATTTATCATCGATGCCACATGGACTAAATTTCCATGCGGCGAGAAAAGCTTATTATTGTCATAGCTCCATATAGTCGATTTCAAACTTTGGCATTGTCGCCTCGGTGGCTCCCTAGAACCATTGAAACTTGATCAAAATATGAAATCATCTGCAACTGCTGGAGGAAGCTGCACTCTGATGCGGACATTATCGTAAATTGTTCCCATTTGATAATAAATTATTTTATTGTTTCTTATAAGAATTACTTATATCAATTTCAGCTTGATATTAAAGCTGCCCGCGATCGCGCATATTATACGAGAACAAAAATGGCCAATCCAGCAATTACCCTGAAGCAACTCAAACTGCTTGACGCGATTGTCCGTCATAACAGTTTTTCTCTGGCCGCCAAAGAGATGTACCTGTCCCAGCCCGCCGTTTCTTTGCAGATAAAAAGTCTCGAAGAGGCCATTGGCCAGCCTTTATTTGAAAAAATAAACAAACAGATCCGCTTGACCGAGGTTGGCAAAATCGTGCTGGATACGGCCCATTCCGTACACCGCCATATTGAAAAAATGCATGCAGGTCTGGATTATTTGACCGGCGAAGTGATTGGCTCTTTGGATATTGCGGTCGTCACATCGGCAAAATATTTTCTGCCTTCTTTTCTGGGAGAATTTCTACAACTCTATCCCAAAGTCATCCCGCGCCTCACCGTTACCAATCAGGCAACCATGCTCAAGGCGCTTTCGCAAGATCAGCATAATCTTTATATTATGGGACAGATTCCCAAGAGCCTGAAGGTCAAGTCCCGGCCTTTTCTGGAAAATATTCTCGAAGTGGTCGCCTCCCCGCACCACCCCCTTTGTCAAAAAAAGAACATTTCCCTGAGCCGGCTGGCAAAGGAGCGCTTTCTGGTTCGTGAAGTTGGCTCGGGCACCCGCAAAGCAACCAACAAGATTTTCTCGTCGCGAAATATTACGGTCAAGCCCTATATGGAACTGGGAGATACCGGCGCCATAAAGAACGCCGTCATGGCCGATCTGGGGGTTGCTGTATTGTCGCGCCACAGCATCAGGCTTGAGCTTGAAACCGGTAAAATCGCCATCCTCAAGGCAACAGGCTTTCCATTGCATCGGCACTGGTACGCCATATATCCAAGCGAAAAAAGCCTGTCCATTGTCACCAGGACATTTCTGGAGTTCCTGATGACCAAAGAAACCGTATAAAACAATCCCGCAAAGCTTTGCTTATTCGCTGGCATCGGCAACGATAATGCGCCTTGAGGTGATCCAGCGCATGATGTTGGCTGAAGACGCTGCAAATGCGTCTTTGAGAGCCTCTACCCCAGCTTCTACACTATCATTTTGAGCACGCACAGTGGCCGAAAACTCTTTGGCCGCCACCAGCGCGCCCTTATCCTCATCCACCAGTTTCAAATAGAAGCGGACATGAGCCTGGGCCGCCCCTTTATTGACCTCGATCTGGAAATCACGAATATCCCACGCCAGTGCAATATCACCGCGAATACGCTCGCTGCCGGTGGTTACGGCTTTCAAGATGCGACTGTTTCCCAAGGTTTCGATCAAACGCAGTTGCAACAATCTTGGCAATTTATCGGTCCATACAGCGGCTGCGAAATAGCTGATTTCGTGAGGGCCGGTCTTGATGGCGATACGCGAATTCGACAAGGCCTGCACGGCACTTGGCTCCGCAACCGTTAGCTGGATTGGCAAATGGCCGAGGCCACGACGGCTTGATGCCAGCAAATCATGGGTCGCAGGCGCGGGTTCGCTATTGGCTCCGACCAATGACGCAACTGTGCATCCTGTCAGTCCTCCTGACAGAACAAGGCTCACCAGAACCATCACGATAACTGAACCGGTTTTTGAAAGCACCGGCTGTCCCCTTTCGCTTGTTTTTACAAGATCCCCGATTGTCCGCTCTTTCAAGAGCAACAGGATCTATCAACAATCCTAACGCGACACACTAACAGATTATCAATTCGATTTATACTCTCTTACTTGCTTGGCCCCAAAGATCAAACCCTGTGGATTACGCTCCAGATTATTCATAACGCGCTCCATGGCTTTGACCATCCGGCGGCCCTCTCGCATCAATCCTTCAAATTCCTGCAAGCCACTTTTAGCAAAACGGGCCATACCATCGGCGCTGTTGCCAAGCGACTTGTCGAGTTTTTCGGCCAGATTTCGAAAGGAGCTTGCCGCCAGGCCGATTTCAGTAATCATCGAGGTGCCATTTTCATTGGACAACAGGCCTGCAACACCATCCAGCGTTGTCTCCAGCTTGCCAGCCACCCCTTTAAACTGTGCGGTCATGGAGCGCACATTGTCGATAATCGCAACAACATCGCTTTCCTTGCTGGCCAGCATGGCGCTAAATTTCGCGGCATTTTCGGCGGTCGCGGCAATGCTGGCAATGACATTCTTGATCTGATCTTCATTCGTGGCGATCAACCTGTCCACACGATCCATGGCCTGACTGGCTTTTTGGGCCGCTTTGTTGGCTGTGATCAGGGTTTTGTCAGCATTACTCATCAAGCTGGCGATCTTGTCCTTGTTGCGATCAAGTTCGGCGGTAAAGCCCTGGATGTTTTTGAGCGTATCGCGCACCAGCCGCTCATTATTGGCGACCAGCTCATCAATCCGTCGCAGCACCGTATTGGCGTTATCAAGCACCTTGGGAGCCGCCTCAAACACGGAGTTACTCGAACCACCTGGCGCGGCGTGAATGATTGGCAATTTACCATCATCCAGCATTACCAGCAATTGTTCATCCGGCGTGCCTGGGGTGATCATCACCGAAGAATAGGCAGACAGGCCCTGAGAGACAATGCGCGCATAAGAATTGCGCCGGACAGGAATGTTTTTGCGAACGGTCACCAAGACTCTGGTGATACGCGGATCAACAGGGTCGATCTCAAAACTCTCGATCTTGCCCACCTTAAGCCCGTTAAAAAGCACCGTGCTGGCTGGCGCAAGGCCCGTCACAGGCCCCTTGAAGACGATCTGATAGCGGTTGACCGTGGCGCCGGTGCCATAATTTTGTATCCAGAACACAAAGGCAAAGCCGGTCACAGTGGCCAACAGGATAAAGGCCCCGATCAGGATATGATTTGCTTTTGTTTCCATTTCAAATCCGTTCACTTTGTTGTTTCGTTGCCCTCAAACAAGGACCTAGCCAAATGTTCTTGCCATCGCCCGGGGACCGCCGAAATATCTTTCTACCCAAGGGTGATTCGGCATTTCACGCAACTCTTCCGGCAATCCGGTGCGTACTATTTTCCAATCTGCCAAAACCGCCACACGGTCACAAATAGAGAACAGGCTGTCAAGGTCATGGGTCACCATATAAACCGTCAAGCCAAGGGTCGATTGCAATTGCCGGATCAACCGGTCAAAGGCTGCGGCACCAATGGGATCAAGGCCAGAAGTCGGCTCATCAAGAAAAACGATCTCCGGGTCAAGCGCCAGCGCGCGCGCCAAGCCAGCGCGCTTCCTCATTCCCCCCGATAGCTCAGAGGGGTATTTGTAGGCGGCATTGGCGGGCAAGCCGACCATTTTCAATTTGATCAAGGCCAGTTCATCCATCATCGAGCCTGGCATTTCAAGATGCTCGCGCATCGGCACCTGAATATTTTGCAACACCGTCAAAGCCCCGAACAAGGCCCCATCCTGGAACAACACCCCCAGCCGCGTATCCATGGCGACCCGCTGTTTTTTGTTGAGCTTCTCCACATCTTTGCCAAAAATTTCAATACATCCCCCCTTATAGGGCATCAGGCCGGTGATACAGCGCATCAGCACGGATTTCCCCGTTCCAGAGCCCCCCACGATGCCCAGCACCTCGCCGCGAAAAACATCCAGATTAAGCTTGTCAAAAACGATCTGCTGCTCGAATTCTTTCGACAGGTTGCGCACCGATATCACCGCTTCGCGCGATCTGTTTTTTGGGGCTGGCTGGCTGGCCTGATTGGCTTGGTTGGCTTGGTTGGCTTGGCTCATGGCTTAAAATCCGATCGCGGCTAAAAACATCGCGAACACCGCGTCAATAATGATCACCAGAAAAATCGCTTTAACCACAGAAACCGTCACATGATAGCCAAGACTTTCGGCTGACCCCTCGACTTTAAAGCCCTCCATGCAGCCCACAATACCGATAATCAGCGCCACAAATGGCGCCTTGATCATCCCGGCGAGAAAATGGTTCATGGTCACAGAGGCGTGCAGACTGTCCACATATCCAGCCCAATCAAGACCCAGATAAAACCACGCCATCATGCCACCACCAAGCAGGCACATCAGATTCCCGACAAAGGTCAACAGTGGCACCACAACAATCAAGGCCAGAACCCGCGGCAAGACCAGCACCTCGATGGGATCAAGGCCGATGATGCGCATGGCATCCACCTCTTCACGCATTTTCATGGAGCCGATTTCAGCCGTAAAAGCCGAGCCCGAGCGCCCGGCCACGATAATCGCCGTCAGCAACACACCAACCTCGCGCAGGCTTAGCACCGCCAGCATATTCACCGCCAGCGGCTCCGCGCCATAATAGCTTAGCTGCACCACGCCTTGCTGCAATATCACCGCCCCGATCAAAAAACGGATCAGGCTGACAATGCCAAGAGCGCGAAAACCCACATGCTCCAACTGGTGAACAAATGCCACCCAGCGAAATCTTTTGGGATGAAAAAGGCTATAGGTGAAGGTCGCGGCAATGGTTCCCAAGAACCCCAGGATCATCAGCGCATCATTGCCGATACCGCCAACGCCCTTGAGGGCATCATCAAGTGATCGCTGAAACGGGCTCTTTTGGCGCTGCTGCGGTTGCCCGGCTTCATCCGAGCGCCGCACCTCATCAATCAGGATATGATGTTCCGAGCGGGCCCCCGCGAACCTTGTTTTCAACCCCATTTTCGACCATTTTTTACGGGTGCTGTTAATCAGCCAGGCCCCTGCCACATCCAGTCTCGACAATTTACCCAGCTCGATCTCACCGACATGATCTGAAAAAAGTGTAGAGGGCATGAGAATAGCATCGATCTCGCGTTGCAGATGAGCAACTTCGCGGATCGTCCACTCGCCTGTGATGTGCAGGCGAAATATATTGCTTTCGTGCTCAACCTGAAATCCCGCGCGATGGTCATCATGATGGGAATAAGCTTCAAGAGCATCTTGTGTTATTGCCACGGCTCGCCAATCTGAAAACTTAAAAAGTGATTAACTTTGCCAAAAAATAGACATATTTGGAAGCTGCGCCCCAACAATAGCTCCATTATTATCCCTGCTGTGTCCCGCAAGCCGCGCTATAATTTTCCCTCTAGCCAGCCCGGGGCAAGAGCAACACCCTCAAAATGTTCACGAATACGATTGCCAGCCCCCGCAGCAAGATCACTGGGCAGCTTGTCGACCGGCACAAACTTTTGCTCCAATATTTCCACACTGGGCTGTGGAATTTGTGATTGATGCCAGTCGCGCACGATATATATGGCAATATGGTCGCCGGAGAAATGAGTGAAATTGGTGAAAATGCCATGCAGTTGCGGCGTTTGCGTGAACGCGACCCCCACTTCTTCGCGCAATTCACGGTCCAGCGCCTGGACAAGCGTTTCGCCCCGCTCGACCCCGCCGCCCGGCAGGTGCCAGCCTGTACGATAACCATGGCGCACCAGCAATATCTGGTCATTGCCATCAATAACGAGGCCCTGAGCCCCCAGGGTCATCCCTCGCGTCCGGCGCCACACCGATTGCAACATTTTATTCATCAGTCCGGGCATGTTTTTTTCCATTCCTGTTGGCGCATTCGAGATCGTCAAACCTATTGCACATGGCATTATAGCGCTCAATCTGATTATGATAGACTTCATTCGATGTTTGAAGAGAGGCAATCTATCTTGTTCACACTTGCACATATGTCAGATCTGCATATTGGTCCCCTGCCGGCACCAAGGCGGCTGGAACTCGCCAGCAAGCGCGTGTTTGGCTATATCAACTGGCATAAAAGCCGTAAAAACATGCACCACCGCCCCACTCTTGATCGCCTCAAGGAAGATCTGCACAAGGAAAAGCCTGACCATGTGGTGATCACCGGCGATCTTGTCAATATTGGCATGCGTGAGGAGTATTTGCAGGCACTTTCCTGGCTCAGGCAACTCGGCTCAAGCCATGATGTCAGCGTTGTTCCGGGCAATCACGACGTCTATGTGCCCTTGTTCAAAGAACCAGGCATTGGCCGCTGGAACCAGTTCATGACCAATGATGGGAAAGACCAACATATCCACTCATCAAGCCGTGAGGGCTTTCCCTATGTGCGCCGCCGCGAGGATGTGGCAATCATCGGCCTCTCATCCGCCATCCCCACCATGCCGCTGATTGCTGCTGGACGACTTGGTGCCACCCAGCGTCATAAACTGCGCGATCACCTTGTGCAACTTGGCAAAGAAAACCTGTTTCGGGTGGTGCTCATCCATCACCCGCCTTTGTCTCAATCCGGCAACTGGGTACGCGGCTTGCGCGATGCGGCAAAATTTCAGGACATCATTGCCAGCACCGGTGCCGAACTGATTTTGCATGGCCACGACCACAACCATAAAATCCGCACCATGCGAGGCCCGAACGGCCCCGTTCCGGTAGTGGGGATTCCCTCTGCCTCGGTGATCAGCCATCCGCGCAAACCGCTATCGCGCTATAATCTGTATAATATCGAGCGCACCAAGGGGGGATGGCGCTGCGAGATGAGCGGACGCGGACTGCGCACCAATACAAGTCCGATCGAGACCTTGACCCGCATCGACCTGCTCGACCACGTGAAAAGGGGCCAACAGAGCGCCCCGCCCCCCCACAAACCGGGCCAGCGCGACATTGCGGCAGTTGACTAATATTCGCAACGGTGAATATAGATGCGTCATATCACTTTGTTTCGCTGGAAGATTTGTTTCGCGAAAACCCTATTCTTGAACGGAAGATAGCAGACCATGAGCAAACCAACCTCTCCCAAACCCGCAAGCAGTCGGCTGGAACATTTTCCAATCAATATATTCGCGCTGATCATGGGGCTCGGCGGCTTTGGCATTGCCACCCACAAACTTGAAATAATCATGGGCTGGACCAATGTGCTTAGCACAGCGGCGATCGCCTTTGCCTCTGCAATGTTTGTGTTTTTACTGGCGATTTATGCCCTCAAACTGATCCGCTATCCAGCCGCTGTGAAAGCGGAATGGAACCACCCCATCAAGCTGTCCTTCTTCCCCACCATCAGCATTTCCATGCTCATTCTCTCCATATGCTTCTTGTCCATCAACATGCAGCTGTCGCTATGGGTATGGATGAGCGGCGCGGCGTTGCAACTGGTCACGGCGCTGTCGGTGATCCGCTACTGGATCAAACAGGCCCACTTCAAGGAACAGCATCTCAATCCAGCCTGGTTTATTCCCGCCGTTGGCAATATACTGGTGCCGGTCGCTGGCATCGCTCATGGTTTTACCGAGCTTAGCTGGTTTTTCTTCTCCTTTGGCCTGTTGTTCTGGATTATTTTGCAAGCCATCATCTTTAACCGACTGATTTTTCATACCCCATTACCAGAACGCCTGCTGCCGACCCTGTTCATCTTGATCGCCCCCCCAGCCGTTGGGTTTTTGTCCTATACCAGCCTCACCAACGCCACCACAATCGATCCGTTTGCGCATTTCTTGTATTATGCAGGCGTCTTGTTTTTTCTGCTGCTGGCCACAAAATTCTCCCTGCTGGCAAAGCTCCAGTTTGGCCTGCCATGGTGGGCCTATTCATTCCCCATGGCGGCGCTTACTCTGGCGACCTTCAAATTTTATAATCTCACGGGTCTGGCCTATATGAAAACGGCTGGCATCACGCTTTATGGGCTCACTGCCGTGCTGATCGCCATTTTGCTGCTCAATACGCTCAAAGCTGCCATGCAAGGAAAAATCTGCGTGCCGGAATAAATCAGGCCAAAAGCTTGAAAACACGCCTGTCAACGGCCCCCAAAGATGGGTAGTGTCTCAGTTTGAAATCAATTTGAATATAGTAGCCTGCCGCCGCGGTCTGAAATGTCTTCGCCAGACGGGCTGCCTATGCAGCAGGCACCAAAGGCCAAGCCTTTGGAAACCATTTGATAACAGGGGGTTGGGG
>JAJRRW010000109.1 GCA_024279115.1 Alphaproteobacteria bacterium | reverse complement strand
TTCATCGGCTTCGGCCAGAAATTTCCGCAAACTGCGGGCAGCCTGCCGGATGCGATGTTCATTTTCCACAAGCGCCAGCCTGACATGGCCTTCGCCACATTCCCCAAACCCAACTCCCGGGTACACGGCAATGTCAGCTTTTTCCAGCAAAATCTTGGAAAATTCCAATGAGCCCAAAGACTTGAATTTATCGGGAATAGGCGCCCAGGCAAACATCGTAGCGGGGGGCGAGGGAATATCCCAGCCAGCCCGTGAAAAGGTGCTGACAAGGCAATCGCGGCGCGCTTTATAAATCTTGCGAATATCATCGATACAATCATCAGGTCCGTTAAGAGCAGCCGATGCGGCGACCTGAATAGGGGTAAAAGCGCCATAATCGAGATAGGATTTGACCCGCGCCAACGCCGCGATCAAACGCTCATTGCCCACGGCAAAGCCCATGCGCCAACCCGGCATGGCATAGGTCTTGGACAGCGAGGTGAACTCCACAGCAACATCCATGGCCCCTGGCACCTGCAACACCGAGGGCGGCGGGGTACCGTCGAAATAAATTTCCGAATAGGCGACATCTGACAAAATGATCAAATCATGCTTGCGCGCATAGGCAACAACGTCGGTGTAAAAATCAAGGTCGGCCATTTTGGCAGTCGGATTGGACGGGTAGCTCAAGACAAGCGCAATGGGCTTGGGGATTGAATGCTTCATGGCGCGATCCACATGCACCAAAAACTCGGAATTTGGCTCAACCGGCAAATGGCGCAGCACACCGCCCGAGATAATAAACCCGAACTCATGAATGGGATAGGTGGGATTGGGGGCAAGGATCACATCCCCCGGGGCCGTGATGGCCTGCGCCATATTGGCAAAGCCCTCTTTGGAGCCAAGCGTTGCCACCACCTGCGTATCAGGATTGAGCTTGACGCCAAAACGGCGGCCATAATAATCAGCCTGGGCACGGCGCAAACCGGGGATACCTTTGGAAGCTGAATAACGATGGGTCCGGGGCTTTTGAACCGTCTCGATGAGCTTGTCGACAATGTGCTGCGGGGTCGGCATGTCAGGATTGCCCATGCCAAAGTCGACAACATCGGCGCCATTATCGCGCGCGGCCGCTTTGAGGCGATTAACCTGCTCGAACACATAAGGGGGAAGTCGTTTTATTTTATGAAATTCGCCTGGCACGTCATTCCTGCTTTTGCTGTCTGTTTAGGCACGATAAATCTGTGACCTAGTATAGAAGGGAATTTTGCGCGAACCAAGACCGAACTTCATCTGATTGACCCTTGATGCTAGTTAACGGGCAGCTATCTCGTTCAGGGCTTTTTTGTGATGAGTACGGTTCATCTTGCGAAGCATGGTGATCAAACGGGCCCGCTCTTTTTCGGGCGTCACAGCTTTGCCGATCCGAAAGGCCTCTTGCTTATTGACAGACGAGCTATAGTCCATCGCCGCACCACAAGATCCAAGCCCCATGGCTACCAACAATAAAATTCCAAAATGTTTCACTGCACACTGCCTTAATCAATTCAAACCAATAGAACCAAAATCTCACGCAACTCCCTACAGGCTGCATAAAAAGCACTATCAAATGATTAAGAACGGAAAATATTGTTCCGATATGAGAATTGTGGAACCGACACCTAGTGGCCTGCCTCTCTTAAATTGATGGGTATCGCAATTTGTTTCACCCCCTCCCCCTGACGCTTCCCGGGCTTGCCCCGGGATCCAGAGCAACGGGTGGCAAACCATCGAAAGGGCAAGAAGCGCGGCCCCTGGACCCCGGCTCTGCGTTTGCTCGCTGCAGCTCCCAAACTTGTCGCGGGAGCCGGTGAGTGCCGCGCATAAATCATACCCAGTCCTCTCGTAGCTCACGAAACCCTGCATTTAAGTGCGGCAGGCCACTAGGGGAACAAAGGCAACTGCTCAAGGCCCGCCGTTTCGGCAAGATCAAACATCAAATTGAAGTTTTGCAACGCCTGCCCCGCCGACCCTTTGACCAGATTATCGATGGTTGAAATGATGATCACCCGGTTTTTGATGCGATCGGCAAACACTCCGATCAGGCAATAGTTTGAGCCCCTGACATGCTGGGTCGCCGGGATCACCCCTCCCTCAAGCAAGCGCACGAAGGGCCGATCCTCATAGGCCTCTTGCAGCGCCTGGCGAACGTCCGCTATCACATGGTCCTTTGTGAGCTTTGCATAACAGGTCACCAGCTCCCCACGGCTCATGGGAATGAGGTGAGGCGTGAAATTCACCGTAATGTCGCGTCCGGCCAGCTTTGAGACCTCTTGTTCGATCTCGGGGGCATGACGATGCCCGGCAATCGCATAAGGCGACAGACCTTCTCCGGTTTCAGAAAACAACGTCCCCAGCTTTGGCGCACGCCCGGCACCAGTGACCCCCGACTTGGCATCGATGATCAGATCATCCACGTCAATGACCCCCGCCTTGACAACCGGCAGCAAAGCCATCAGCACGGCGGTTGGATAGCAACCCGGACAAGCAACCAGCGACGCAGACGATATGTCATCGCGATAATGTTCAGATAGGCCATAGACAGCCCTATTGAGTAGTTCGGGCGCGCTATGTTTGAGGCCATACCATTGCTCATAGGTGTCACGATCACGCAAACGAAAGTCTGCGGACATATCAATGATTTTTATCTTTGAGGGCAATTTGGAGATAATGGCATGGGCGGTGCCGTGGGGCAATCCGCAAAACACCGCATCAATCCCGTCCCAGTCCACTGCGTCCACATCCACAAGATCAGGCAATCCATGCCCCCCCAGATGCGGGAACACCGTCGCCATGGGTTTACCGGCATGTGTCTTGGCGACCAGCGCCTTGATCTCGATATTTGGATGGCGCATAGCCAGACGCACCAGATCCGCTCCGGTATAGCCCGAGGCTCCAATCACCGCGATATTGATTTTTTGTGTGCTCATTGATCTAGTGGCTTGTCTCTCTTAAATTGAATGGTGTTTTCTACTTGCTCCCCGGACAAGTCTGAGGAGCAGTAGCGACGAATGCGCAGAGCCGGGGTCTAGGCCCAGGACACGAACATTGGGCTAAACAGCACTCGGCCCCGGCTCTGCGGTTGCTCGCTGCAGCTCCCAGACTTGTCCGGGGAGCCGATGGGGACCGTACATAAGTCATATCCAGTCCTCGCATAGCTCACGAAACCCTACCTATAAAGTGATGCAGGCCCTAGCGTTCCTATTCCCGTGACCTGACGTTCAAACCTCATTTACAAGGCTGGCAGATCTTTTATCGGATCGGTCTGGCAGGAACTCCAGCCACACGCCCTCCGCTTTCAATATCCTTGGTGACCGCGGCACCAGCCCCCACCAGACAGTCCTCACCAATAGAAATGCCAGGAATAATACTGGCTCCCGTGCCGATGAACGAGCGCGCCCCGATATTGACGCCGCCGGCAATTGCCACACCGGGGGACATCTGCACACAATCGGCGATCACGCAATCATAGTCAACAGAACTGCCAACACTGACAATACAGCCCTCCCCCACCTGCGCATTGGCATTGATCACCGCTCCGGTCATGACGATAGTGCCAAGCCCGACAATAGCGTGGCGCGACACCATGGCGCTCGGGTGGATGATTGAGGGGATATCATAGCCAAGCTCAATGGCCATCGTATAGATTTTCTGGCGTAAAACATTATCGCCAATGCCAACAAAAAACATGCGATAGCCCGGCTGACAATGCTCTTTTATGTCTTCGAATGTATTGGCAACACACTGATGACCATTGATGGTCTCGCCGAGTTCGTGATTATCATCTGCAAAACCATGAATGGTGAACCCGGCCGCTTCAGCATTATCAGCGCAAACACGCCCATGGCCGCCAGCTCCAACGATGACAATATGCTTGCTCACTCGGTTTTCTCCATTCTGATTTTTATTTTTATACTTAGTCATAGCAATGAGCGAAATGATTAACCTATGATTTAGATCAATCATTTCGCCCACCAGTCATTCCTATAGGAAAAACGCACAAAAAAAAAGCCTGCTGTTGCCAGCAGGCTTTCCTTGGTAAATCTGGCACATGGCCGATTGTTTTCGTCGATCCCAATCGCCTCTAACGTTTTGAGAACTGGAAGCTTTTACGCGCTTTGGCTTTACCGTATTTCTTACGTTCCACAACACGACTATCGCGGGTCAGGAAGCCACCTTTTTTCAACACACCGCGCAAATCTGGCTCATAATAAGTCAAGGCTTTCGAGACACCGTGACGAACCGCGCCAGCCTGCCCTGAAAGGCCGCCACCCTTCACGGTACAAACGATATCATACTGGTCTTTGCGCTCGGCAGCCAGAATGGGCTGATGAATGACCAGTTGCAGAACCGGACGGGCAAAATAGGTTTTAAACTCACGCCCATTCACAGTGATTTTGCCGTTGCCAGGCTTGATCCAGACGCGTGCAATGGCATTTTTACGTTTGCCGGTTGCATAGGCACGCCCCTGCGCATCGAGCTTTTGCACATAGACCGGAGCTGCTGGCTCGTCGCTTTGCGGTGCTGGCGTTTCTTCAGAGGCGGCTTCACCGTCGGCTGGAGCCTGCGCGTCAGCCGGTGCGGCCGTTTCTGCAGCCGCTGTGGCTTTGCCCAGCTCTTCCAGAGATTTGATTTCCTTGTCACCCATGATTGTGGTGCTCTCCCTTGCGTTTAAATTCGTTCGTTAGAGGCTGGTTCGTCGCCAGAGCCTCTGGTTTGTTCGACCCTGCAATCAGGTGACATCTTTCGGCCGCAGAACGTTTTTGGCGTTCTTGGAGGCGATATCGAGTGTCGCTGGCTTTTGCGCTTCGTGAGGATGGGCATCGCCCTCATAGAGGTACAGGTTTTTCATCTGGACGCGGCTCAACGGGCCACCTGGCATCATGCGCAAAA
This sequence comes from Alphaproteobacteria bacterium, assembly GCA_024279115.1. Classification (GTDB taxonomy): domain Bacteria; phylum Pseudomonadota; class Alphaproteobacteria; order Rhizobiales; family JAKIUO01; genus JAKIUO01. Next base: position 18,068 of record JAJRRW010000109.1, on the reverse strand, counting down.
CGGCTTTTTCCAGAACTCTTGTGGGGTGTTTGCCATCAAGGATCTGAGCGGCCGTGCGGTTTTTGATGCCGCCTGGATGACCAGTATGCCAGTAGTAGATTTTGTCTTCGCGCTTCTTGCCGGTAAAGACAATCTTGTCAGCATTAATGACGACAATATTATCTCCGCAATCCATATTGGGGGTGAAGGTGGCTTTGTGCTTGCCGCGCAGGATCATGGCGATATGAGTGGCCAGACGACCAACAACGAGCCCTTGCGCGTCGATCAGCAGCCATTTTTTCTCAATATCCTTCGGCGTCGCCGTGTAGGTTTTCATTTTTATATTCCGGTCTTGACATTAACTGCCAGCACCCTTTTCTCTTAAGGTCCGCACAAAAGGGCGGAACCAGCTGGGTCTGACATTGATCTAATGGGATCTAATAGGATCTATTGAATAAGAAACGCATTTTTACGTGCAGTTTGCGCAAGTGTCAAGCTGATAATTTTGACTTTATCGTTGTTTTTCAACGACTTATTTATGTGGTATTATTTTACCACATCAGTTCAGCCCCTCACCAGGCCAGATTACAAGGATGCCTCAAATGACCGATGAGCAGATCACGCAGATACTGACCAGCGCCAAAACCATCGCCATGATTGGCGCCTCCCCCAAAGAGGCGCGGCCAAGCTATCAGGTGATGGCCTATCTGCAACGAGCGGGGTACAAGGTTTTACCGGTCAATCCAGGCCAGCAAGGCAAACTGATCCTTGGCGAACAGGTCTATGCAACATTGTCTGATATCGACAGGCCGATTGATATTGTCGATATTTTCCGGCGCGCCGAATTTGTTGGCCAGATTGTTGACGAGGCCATCAAGGTCAAGGCTGGCATGGTGTGGATGCAGTTGGGAATTACCAATGAAGACGCCGCTGCCACAGCCCTTGATGCGGGGCTAGAGGTGGTTATGAACCGCTGCACCAAAATCGAGCACGCCCGCCTTATCGGCTAGCGGCCTTTATCAAATAAAGATGCCGGACGGCGGCGGCAAACACCACAAAGGCCAGGGCCTGATGAGCAAGCGCCAGCGAAAACGGCACCACCAGCAGCAGTACGGCAATGCCAAGCACCACCTGGAACGCCAAGGTGGAAAGTACGATGATCGCCGATGACCGGATAATGCCATCGCTCTTTTGGATCAGCAAAAAACCATGCACCATCGCCACCAGCACAATGACATAGGCCAGCATGCGGTGATTAAACTGCACGGTGATCACATTTTCGAACAGATTGATGATCATTGGCTCCAGTAAAAACAGGCCATCGGGGATGAAATCGCCATCCATCAACGGCCAGGTATTGTGCGACAGCCCGGCATGCAGCCCCGCCACCAGAGCGCCCAGACCAATCTGCGCCAGCAACAATCCCACCAAAACGCCCGCCAAGACAATATCACGGGTCTCAAGAGGCAAAATGAGCTGAAAATCCCGAGCCGGGATCAAATCAAGAGCCACCCACAAGATAAACCCGAAAATCAGTCCCGCCATCAACAGATGTACGGCCAGGCGATACTGGGAAACATCAATACGGTCCACCAGCCCGCTTTTCACCATATACCAGCCCAAAAACCCCTGTAATCCTCCCAGCAGCAACATGACCATGAGCTTGGGTTGCAGGGTTTTGGGAATAGAGCCCATCAGCGTGAAAATGATCCATGGCAGCACCAGCGCAATCCCGATGAGCCGACCCAGCGCCCGGTGCGACCATTCCCACCAGAAAATGCGCTTGAATTGATCAAGGCTCATGCCCTCATTGACCTGCGCATATTCCGGGATCTGCTGATATTTCAGGAAAACCGATTGCCAGTCAAGCTCGCTCCACGGGGGGATCATACCGACGAGGGGCCGCCATTCAGTAATCGACAGCCCGCTATCTGTGAGCCTTGTCGCGCCTCCCAGCACGACCATGGCAAACACCATCAAACACAGGCCATATAGCCATAATTGAACGCCGCGCATGTCACTTGTTCCCCTGCCAGACCTAGGTCATAAATTCATAAACGGTTTTGGACTGTGTTGATCTGATTTTTGTCAGCTTGAGGGGAAAATTTGTGCGTTGGGGTCCTCCAACAATCAATTTTCTCGCTTGAACTGGCGAACATCAGGTCAATCTTCCAGATTTGTCTTGAAAGAAGCATTATCAGCGCAAAAAATCAGGAATGATACCAGTATCACTCAGGATTTTTTACTTGATTCTGCTCCTTTCAAGACAAACACAGCCGAAATCCGTTTATGAATTTATGACCTAGACTTCATGTTTGTAAAAGCAAGAGCACGAATGCCGCGATCTGTCAAAATAAAGCTAGGGTTGCACGGGCTTGGTGCTAAAGCCTAATCGGGGTTGCCGCTCGCTGTCACCAGAGCTGCTTCTGACCGCTTCTCCAATGGGCATGACAGGGGTGTCAGCAGAAGGTGGCGCCATGTCATTGCGGGTATTTTCGCGATTTTTGCGACCCAAAACCAGACTGCCAAGCCCAAGCAGGAAGGCCGCCAGCATGCCCAGCAGTGTAAAGGCTTGCTTGTTGGGAAAGACCGGCGTGCGGCTGACCATGGCTGGCGAGATAAGGGTGGCTTTCAGGTGCAGGATTTGTGCGGCTGCGACGGGCTTTTTGCGGGCATCTGCCTGCCCTTGAGCTGCCATCAGCAGGCCTTTGTTTTTGGCAATGACTGCCTTTAAAGCTGACCGTCTGGCGATACGCGGATCAATACCCCCTTGCTCCTTGTCGGCCAGCCTGGCGGGCGCTAACGCAAACGAGCGATCCGCTTCCGCAACGGACATGCTGGTCTGTTTTGACAAGCTCGCCTTGAGACTGCTTTCGCGCGCCGCCGCAATCGAAACCTGATCGTCCAGATTAGTCACGACTTTTCTGGTTTCTGCCTCGATCTCGATAGCAAGCCCCCCCAACTCACGATCGAGGCGGCGCATTTGTGGATGCGCGGGCAATAGATCAATGGACAAAGCGGTCCGTCTTTTCTCCAGGCGGGTTCTTTTTTGCAATAAGGCCTGCACCAGACCAGAATTCAACACCGTGCTGGTGCCCTCGATGCGGCCCCCATTATCCAGCATATCGCGCACCAGTTTGGCGCGCCGCTCCACCTGATCGCGGTCTGCTTTGGCAAGAATGTGCTGAGCGGTGATCTGCGCAAGCTCTTCGAGCGTCAGCTTGACAGTGTTATCTGATCGGATGGGACTGGCTGGTGCGTTGCTTGGCGTACCGTCATGGCGACCAGTCGCAACGAACGCATTGCCGCGCATATCCTGCTCCAGAGCCGCCAGACTGGCCTCGCTCAAGGAGAGCTGGGCGCGCAAACCCGATATCTGCGCGAAAATCTCTGCTGACGGCTGGGTTGCACCCGCCTTTGAGGCCCTTGGCGCACTTTGGGCGGCCAGTCTGGCCACATAATGATTGGCATATTGATTGGCCAGACGAGCCGCTTGTTGCGAACTGGCAGTGCGTATACCAATCTCGATGGTTGACGGCGCATCCCCCCTGGCGACGCTCAAAATATTTGCAAATCTTGTCAGCTTTTGTGCCGGCTCCAGGACTTGCGCCGGGTCTCTTGAAAATCCCAACATAAGGGACACCTGGCGCAGGGGACCCATCCGAACCAGAGCGCCTTCATCTTCACCCCTTTTTGCCAGCGCAGTTTGATCGAGAAAAGGGCCGATCATCGCGCTTGATGCCAAGACCTTCATCTCACGCTCAACAAGTTTGCCAGGAGCACTCCCCTGCTCCTCAACAAGCAAAATGGCGGCAGAGCGATATTGCGGCTGCACGAGGGATAACAGGCTATACAGCAAAATCCCGGTAATGCCGGTAAAAAGGACCAGCTTTAGGGACTTTGCGAAAAAGGTGGGGGGCTTTTGCTTCTCCCTGGATCTCTTGTCACCATATCGCGCCATTTACTGCATCCTTGCCTCAGGGGTGATGTTTTCAGGCATATTGGGCGGTTTGGGTAACGATTTGCTTAACCAGGGCCAAAAAAGCACGGGCACACACGATTTCTTAACCATAAGAATCTACCAATGGAGGCTAGTATTGTTTTTATTTGAGGTTGAGCTTGTTATGTCCAGTCGTATTTTGGTGCTATTGTTGAGCACCGCCATGTTGCTTTCCGCGTGCACATCCCCAAAGCACAATACAGCCCCGGCCAAAATTGCTGCTGCTCCGCTCCATACAGCAAGCACGGACAAATACAGCCCGCTCGCACGCCCCATCAATGACCCCTCATATGATCCCTTTTTCGAGCGCAGCCTCCATCCGGTGAAACCTCGTCAGGCCCGTGGCTTCCCCCATGCCGACACAACCGTCTGGAGCGATCGCTCGCGGGACGGTTTTTCCTACGCGCAAATCTATGCCAATAAGGGCACGAGCTATCAGCTCGATACTGGCGACGTGGTGCGCATTGATGTGTTCGAACAAACCAATCTGTCGCGCCTTTATCGCATTGACGGGGGGGGCTTTGTTGCCATGCCGTTGATTGGTTCTCTTCAGGCGCGCGGTCTCACAACAAGGGCCCTTGAGCAAGAAGTTGCTGCCAAACTGCGCCGCTCCTATCTGCGAGACCCCAAAGTCACCGTCGAAATCAGCACCCACCGCCCCTTTTATATTCTTGGCGAGGTCCGCAATTCCGGCCAGTATCCCTATGTGCTGGGCATGACAATCGAGACCGCCGTGGCCATTGCTGGTGGCTATTCTCCGCGCGCCAATCAGCGCAAAGTGCAGGTGATACGCCGCCTTGGCGGCAAGCTGGTGCGCACCTATGTGCCCAATAATTACCAGATCCGCCCCGGTGATACGCTCAAGGTGGTAGAGCGATTGTTCTAGCGCAGCTTTCCCTCCCGTAAAAAAGCCCCGTACTGACGCACGGGGCCCGAGGCGGAATATGGTGTAAACAACCTCTGCCGGAAAAATGAGTTTCCGATCACACTCCTATAGCATCGGTTGCAAGACCGATCCATGATCAAAAAATCACCCCACACCCCCTGCCCGAAATGATCATTTTTCAATCAGCCCTCCGATGTGATTAATTATTCATCACAGCAAGCGAATATGCTGATATTTTATGCAAAAATTTTGTGCAAACAGCGAGAATCCTTGCGGATCAATGCAGGATCGACGACATTATCATGTGAATTAATCGCTATATTTCAACGACTAACGAATGTTCGTTAAGGCCATATTAACCAATTGGCACGGGGCTTGCCATGTAGGTTATTGGTGTAAACAACTTCTGTTAGGAAAACTGAAAAATGAAAAGCCTCAAACAACTGGCTCTGGGAGCTATCGCTGCCGCAGCCTTGTTGGGCCCGACCTGGAGCACCGATGCTCTGGCCGGCTCCCACTCGAAAAAAGAAACCATCAAAGTCGGCGTATTGCATTCCTTGTCAGGAACCATGGCGATTTCTGAAACAACCCTCAAAGATGTCATGTTGATGCTCATCGAAGAGCAAAACAAAAAAGGCGGCCTGCTGGGACGCAAACTCGAAGCCGTCGTCGTTGACCCCGCTTCCAACTGGCCTTTATTTGCCGAAAAAGCCCGTGAGCTGATTTCCAAGAGCAAGGTTGATGCGGTCTTTGGTTGCTGGACTTCTGTGTCGCGCAAATCGGTATTGCCGGTTTTTAAAGAACTCAACAATATCTTGTTCTACCCTGTTCAGTATGAAGGGGAAGAATCAGAGCGCAACGTATTTTATACCGGCGCCGCTCCCAATCAGCAGGCCATTCCTGCTGTTGACTATCTGATGAGTGAAGATGGTGGCTCCGTCAAGCGCTGGGTGCTTGCTGGAACAGACTATGTCTATCCCCGCACAACCAACAAAATCCTCAAAGCCTATCTGCTCGCCAAGGGCGTCAAGGAAGAGGACATCATGGTCAATTACACGCCGTTTGGTCATGCCGACTGGCAGACCATTGTTGCCTCCATCAAGAAGTTTGCTTCTGAAGGCAAAAAGACCGGTGTTGTCTCGACCATCAATGGCGACGCCAATGTACCGTTCTACAAAGAACTCGCCAATCAGGGCATCAAGGCCGAAGACATTCCTGTCGTGGCCTTTTCCGTTGGCGAAGAAGAGCTGGCTGGCATCGATACCAAGCCTCTGGTTGGTCATCTCGCCGCCTGGAACTATTTCCAGTCTGTTGACGCTCCTGGAAATGCAGCCTTCATCAAAAAATGGAAAGCCTTCACAAAGGACGCCAAACGCGTCAGCAATGATCCCATGGAAGCCCATTATATCGGCTTCAAAATGTGGGTGAAGGCCGTTGAAAAGGCCGGTACAACCGATACCGACAAAGTCATCGACGCGCTTGTTGGCATCGAAGTGCCAAACCTGACCGGTGGTATCTCGGTGATGGCGAAAAACCATCACATTACCAAACCCGTCCTGATTGGCGAAATCCAGGACGATGGCCAATTTGATGTTGTCTGGAAAACAAAAGGGCTGGTTGCTGGCGACGCCTGGTCGGATTTTCTGCCAGGTTCCAAAGACCTGATCTCCGATTGGACGAAGCCTGTTTCATGCGGAAACTACAACACCAAGGACAAAAAATGCCTTGGGGCGGCAATGGCTAAATAGCCCGCGCTCGCTTGCTTTCACTAATTGGTGAAGCGGCTCCCCCACCGACCCGCTTTATCATACCCCCTTGTGGCTTGCATCAAGTCTCAAGGGGGACCCCATAATAACAAGACACTGGACAAACCATGCAACGGCTGATTACTTTTTTTACCTGCCTGTTTTTTTTGACAGTACCGGTCATGAGCGCCAAAGCCCAGCCTGTCTCAAATGAGCCAGCCCCAAATGGGGAGGCCACGACTAATGGTGCGGCCAGTGAGTTGTCCGCCCCCAAACAAGAACTGCCTGCCCTGGTGGAGGAGCTGAAGGGCAAAAGCACTACCAAAAAAATCGAAACCATTCGGGCCATCGCGGCAACAAAAAGCATGCGCGCCGGTCCCATCCTTGAAGCCTATCTAAACGGCAAACTGTTCAAGAAAAAAACCGATGGCACCATCGTTATCATTCAAAAAGATGGCCAGGGTCTGCTGTTGAGCGACCCCTATTCAGGGAAGTCCCTTGGAACCTCGCCCAAAAACAAATACAAGAAAATCAGAGTCAATAATCGGTTGCGCGGCGTCATCCGCTCGGTCCTGGGCAGTTTGCAACTACGCCATCCAGATCGCCTCAAACGGCTGACAGCTGCGGCGGCAATGTTTAAAAGCCACAACCCAAAATCAATTCCCTTCCTGCGTTCCGCGCTCAAAGCTGAAACCGACGAGGACGTCAAAAAACGCATGCGCGAGGCCCTGGCGGCGGCTCAACTATCAGGCACAAACGCCCAAGCCCAGATGTTAGCGATCAAAGTGCTCGAAAATCGCGGCGACAAACCGGCCCTGACACTGCTGCAAAGCGCCACCCGTCAAGGTGCCAGCGCTGAGGTCAAGGAACGGGCCGAAACCGCCGTGCGGCGCATCGAAAAAACCCTGGCATATTGGGAAATCGGCCAAACTATTTTCTATGGCCTGTCGCTTGGGTCCGTGTTGCTACTCGCCGCTATTGGCCTGGACATCACTTTTGGCGTCATGGGGGTCATCAATATGGCTCATGGCGAGATGATCATGATCGGCGCCTATACGACATTTGTGGTGCAAGAGGTCATTCGCACCACAGCCCCCGCCTTGTTCGATATCTCCTTGCTCATCGCCCTGCCCCTTGCCTTCATGATTGCCGGATCCATCGGCGTTGCCATGGAGCGCGGCATTATTCGCTTTTTATACGGTCGCCCACTGGAAACCTTGTTGGCCACCTGGGGGATCTCGCTGGTTTTACAGCAAGCCGTTCGCAGCATTTTTGGCCCCACCAACCAGGAAGTCGGCAATCCCTCCTGGATGAGTGGCTCGTTTGAATTGGGCCAGCTCGTCATCACCAATAACCGTTTGTGGATCATGCTGTTCGCGCTTGCCGTATTGTTCGCTTTGATGGCGGTCCTTAAATATACAAGTTTTGGTCTGCGCATGCGGGCGGTCACTCAAAACCGCTCGATGGCCGGCTCGATGGGTATTCGCACCGGCTGGGTTGATGCCCTGACATTTGGACTTGGTTCAGGGGTCGCGGGGATTGCTGGCGTAGCGCTGTCGCAGATCGACAATGTCTCCCCCAATCTGGGTCAGGCCTATATTGTTGATAGCTTTATGGTCGTGGTATTTGGCGGCGTTGGCAATCTTTGGGGCACGCTGGTTGGCGCGGTGACGCTTGGTGTGTTCAATAAATTCCTGGAACCAGCTGTGGGGGCCGTGCTTGGCAAAATCCTCGTTCTTGTGCTGATCATCTTGTTTATTCAAAAACGCCCGCGCGGGCTGTTCGCGCAAAAGGGAAGAACGGTGGAGCAATGAGAAATAGTTTTTTGATCAAGACGCTGGACAAGAACTCCGTTCTTTTTCTCACCATTCTGGCGATCATTGCGGTGCTGGTACCCGTGGCCAATCTTGTCGTGCCACCTGAAAGCCCGTTTCATCTGTCTACCTATTGGGTGGTGCTGCTGGGCAAATATCTATGCTATGCGCTGCTGGCTCTGGCCGTTGATCTTGTCTGGGGATTTGCCGGCATTTTGACCCTGGGCCATGGCGCCTTCTTTGCGCTTGGCGGCTATGCCATGGGCATGTATCTGATGCGCCAGATCGGTGCGCGCGGTGTCTATGGCAATCCTGACCTTCCTGACTTCATGGTGTTCCTCAACTGGAGCGAGCTGCCATGGTTCTGGCGAGGATTTGATATGTTCCCGTTCGCCATGCTGATGGTTTTATTTGTACCGGGCCTGCTGGCTTTTGCCTTTGGCTGGTTCGCGTTTCGCTCACGCGTGACGGGGGTTTATTTATCGATCATCACACAGGCCTTGACCTATGCGCTGATGCTGGCTTTCTTTCGCAATAATATGGGATTTGGCGGCAATAATGGCCTCACCGATTTCAAGGACATTCTGGGCTTTAATCTGCAAAGTGACGCCACAAGATCAGGTCTTTTTGTGGCCACTGTCATCGCCCTCATGCTGGCATTTATACTGTCTCGGGCCATTATCAAATCCCGCTTTGGCAAAGTACTGATCGGCGTGCGAGATGCGGAAAGCCGCACCAGATTTCTGGGCTACCGTGTCGAAAACTACAAGCTGTTCGTGTGGACGGTTTCTGCGATGATCGCAGGCGTTGCGGGGGCGCTCTATGTGCCGCAGGTGGGGATTATCAACCCGTCCGAATTTGCCCCGGCCAACTCTATCGAAACGGTGATCTGGGTGGCGGTGGGAGGTCGTGGCACTTTGATTGGTCCCGTGATCGGTGCGGTATTGGTGAATTTCGCCAAGACCTGGTTCACAGGCGTTCTGCCCGAAGTCTGGCTGTTTGCGCTTGGTGCCTTGTTTATTTTCACCACCATATTCCTGCCAAAAGGGATCCTTGGCCTGTTGGCGAAAAAGAACAAAAAGCCAAAACCCGCCAAGCCGTCCGACAAACCTCAACCACAGCCCGCAGAATAGAGGCCCCCATGGAACTTGCGCACGGATCAATCTTGTATCTTGACGGCGTGACCGTCAGCTTTGATGGCTTTCGCGCCTTGAACGAGCTGTCTTTCATTGTCGAACCGGGGGAAATGCGCGCCATCATCGGCCCCAACGGAGCGGGAAAAACCACCATGATGGATGTCATCACCGGCAAGACCACGCCCGACCATGGCGAGATCTATTTCAATGGCGAAATTGATCTCACCAAGCTCGATGAAGCGGCCATCGCCCAGCTCGGCATTGGCCGTAAATTTCAAAAACCAACCGTGTTTGAAAGCCAGAGCGTGTTCGATAATCTCGAACTTGCCCTGAAAGACGATCGCCGCGTTTTGCCGGTACTGTTCAGCTCGCTGAGCCAAAAGCAAAACGAGCGCATTGACGAACTTTTAGATACCATCCGGCTCACCGCGCAACGCCATGAGCTGGCCGCCAATCTGTCGCACGGGCAAAAACAATGGCTGGAAATTGGTATGCTGCTGGCGCAAGAGCCCAAACTCTTGCTGGTGGATGAACCAGCCGCTGGCATGACCGATGCTGAAACCGCCGAAACCGCCATTTTGCTCAAGGAAATCGCCAAGACCAAAGCCGTGGTGGTGGTCGAGCACGACATGGTGTTTGTGCGCGATCTCGATGTCAAGGTGTCGGTGCTGCATGAAGGCTCGATACTGGCAGAGGGCAATATGGATGAAGTCAGCAATGATGAGCGCGTCATTGAAGTCTATCTGGGGAGATAATATGGCGCTATCTGCACAAAATATCGATCTGTATTATGGGGCCTCGCAGGCCCTCCAAAGCGTCTCCATCGGGGCCGAAATTGGCAAGGTCACTTGTCTGCTTGGCCGCAATGGGGTCGGCAAGACCAGCCTGTTGCGCGCGATTGTTGGACATCAGGCCATTAGTTCTGGCACCATCCACTGGCAGGGCCGTGAAATCTCGCGCCTTAGTACGCCCGAGCGCGCCAGAGCCGGTATCGCCTATGTGCCGCAAGGCCGCGAGATATTTCCTTTGCTGAACGTCAAGGAAAATCTCGAAACGGCGTTTGCCGCTGCCCCCGCCGATCAGCGTTTTGTCGCCGATGAAATTTTCGAGCTGTTCCCGGTTTTGCAGCAAATGCTGTCGCGGCGCGGCGGCGATCTATCGGGGGGGCAACAACAGCAATTGGCCATTGCGCGCGCCTTGACCATGCGGCCAAAACTGCTGGTGCTGGATGAACCAACCGAGGGCATTCAGCCCTCGATCATCAAAGATATTGAACGCATCATTGCGCTCTTGCGTGATCGCGGCGACATGGCCATATTGCTGGTGGAGCAATATTATGAATTCGCGCGTGATCTGGCCGATGATTTTTCGGTGCTTGATCGCGGCGAAGTGGTGTTAAGCGGCAAGATTGGCGACGTGCCAGAAGCCGAGATCATGAAACATCTGACGGTTTAGCGCAGCAAGGAACGATTTGTGCTTAGTGTGGTTGAAAAAGACAAACAAAAAACACCACCCAAGCTGTCGCGAGCGCGTGGCCAATTGCGTCTTTCCCTGAAACGCCGAGGCGCACAGACCGTGCTGGATGATTTTTATCAGCAAGGTTGCCTCAAGGCGCGGCTGCCCTTTGTTGAGCCAGGGGAGATGTGCGAAGCCGTTTTGATCAACACATCAGGCGGGCTAACCGATGGCGACAAGCTCAAACAAACCTTCACATGGGGCGACAACACGACCGCCCGCCTCACCGCGCAAGCCGCCGAACGCATTTATCGCTCACGTCTTGATGATGCCCATATCAACACCCAGCTGACCATTGGCAAACAGGCCCATGCCCAGTGGCTACCGCAAGAAACCATCTTGTTTAATGGCGGGCGCTTACGCCGTGCCAATATCATCAATATGGCCAAAGGCTCCAGCCTGATTGCCACCGAAAGCCTGGTGTTTGGCCGCACCGCCATGCAAGAAGAGGTCGTGGAGGGCGCTATTTTTGAAAGCTGGCGTATTCACTATCAGGGCGCGCTGGTATTCGCCGATGGCTTCCATCTGCACGGTCACATCAAGCAACAACTGGCGCATCCCGCAATCGCCAACGGGGCCAAGGCCATGGCCACGCTGCTCTATGTGGGAGAGGACGCCGCCGCATTTGAGAGCTTGATGAAGCAGGCCACCAACGCCCTGTCAAATGAACACACAAAAACCGCTTGCAGCTTGTTGCCCAAAGTACTTGTCACTCGTATTTTTGGCTCTGATGGCGCCATGATGCGCGCCGCCTTGAGCAAGCTGGTGCAACAGCTGATGAGCAAAGCCAACCAATCCACAAGCGCCAACCTGCCAAAGGTCTGGCTATGCTGAACCCGATGATCGAGGAGCCCCTTTCATGCACCTGACCCCACGAGAAAAAGACAAGCTGCTCATATCTATGGCGGCGATGGTGGCGCGCCGTCGTCTGGAGCGCGGCGTCAAACTCAATCACCCCGAAGCCGTGGCGCTGATTTCGGATTTCGTAGTCGAGGGCGCAAGGGATGGCAAATCAGTTGCTGACCTGATGGCGGCTGGCGCAAAGGTTCTGACCCGCAAGCAGGTCATGGAGGGCATCGCCGAAATGATCCACGATGTGCAGGTCGAGGCCACCTTCCCCGATGGCACCAAGCTCGTCACCGTCCACGATCCCATCAGATAGGAGAGCGAAATGTCGATCATTCCAGGTGAACTGTTGCCAGCTTCTGGCGACATAGAACTCAACAAGGGGGCCGCCCCCCTCACCCTCAGCGTAGCCAATAGTGGCGACCGCCCGGTGCAGGTCGGCAGCCATTATCATTTTTCCGAGACCAATAGCGCCCTTGAATTTGATCGCCAAAAAGCCCTTGGCATGCGGCTTGATATTCCCTCTGGCACCGCCGTTCGCTTCGAGCCTGGCCAGTCCCGCGACGTGACCCTCGTTCCCTTTGGCGGCAAACGCGAAATCTATGGATTTAACAGCAAGGTCATGGGACCGATCACCAAAGGGAGCGTCCGCTAATGCCCTATAAAATTTCCCGCGCCTCCTACGCCCATATGTATGGCCCAACCACCGGCGACCGCTTGCGCCTTGCCGATACCGATCTGATTATCGAGGTTGAAAAAGATCTCACAACCTATGGCGAGGAGGTCAAATTTGGCGGCGGTAAAACCATTCGCGACGGCATGGGCCAAAGCCAGGTGACAAGGGCGGGCGGTGCGGTCGATACGGTCATCACCAATGCGCTCATTATTGATTATACCGGCATTTACAAGGCCGATGTGGGGCTGCGCGACGGGCGCATCGCCGCCATTGGCAAGGCGGGCAATCCCGACACACAAAATGGCGTCGACATCATTATCGGCCCCTCTACCGAGGCCATTGCGGGAGAGGGAAAAATCCTCACGGCGGGGGGCTTTGACGCTCATATTCATTTCATCTGCCCGCAGCAGATTGACGAGGCGCTGATGTCTGGCGTCACCACCATGCTGGGGGGCGGCACGGGACCTGCCACCGGCACCAATGCCACCACCTGCACGCCCGGATCCTGGCATATTGGCCGCATGTTACAAGCCGCCGACAGCTTTCCCATGAATTTGGCTTTTGCTGGAAAAGGCAATACCAGCCAACCCGCTGGACTGGTGGAACAGATCGAGGGCGGGGCCTGCGCCCTCAAACTACATGAGGATTGGGGCACCACCCCCGGCGCCATTGATTGCTGCTTGTCGGTGGCCGATGATATGGACGTGCAGGTGATGATCCATACCGACACACTCAATGAAAGCGGCTTTGTCGAGAACACCGTGGATGCCTTCAAGGGCCGCACCATCCACGCCTTTCACACCGAAGGCGCGGGCGGTGGTCATGCTCCCGACATCATTAAAATCTGCGGCGAACAAAATGTCATCCCCTCCTCTACCAATCCAACGCGCCCCTTCACGGTCAACACGCTCGACGAGCATCTCGACATGTTGATGGTCTGTCATCATCTTGACCCCAACATCCCCGAAGACATCGCTTTTGCCGAGAGCCGCATCCGCCGCGAGACCATCGCCGCAGAAGATATTTTGCACGATATGGGAGCGTTCTCGATCATTGCCTCTGACAGTCAGGCCATGGGCCGCGTCGGCGAAGTGCTGATCCGCACCTGGCAGACCGCCGACAAGATGAAAAAGCAGCGCGGCGCGCTGCCCGGCGAAACCGGCGACAATGACAATCTGCGGGTCAAACGCTATATCGCCAAATATACTATCAATCCCTCGATTGCTCATGGTATGGACAAACATATCGGTTCGGTGGAAGTCGGCAAGCTGGCTGATCTGGTTTTGTGGTCGCCCGCCTTTTTCGGCGTCAAACCCGATATGGTTTTGAAGATGGGCACCATCGCCGCCGCTCCCATGGGCGACCCCAATGCCAGCATCCCGACACCGCAGCCCGTGCATTATCGCCCCATGTTTGGAGCGTTTGGAAAATCCATGACCCACAGCGCCGTCAGCTTTGTCTCGCAAGCGGCGCTGGATGCCAATATCGGTGAAACACTGGGGCTGGAAAAAAGCTTGCTGGCGGTCAAAAACGTGCGCGGCGGCATCGGCAAATCAGCCATGAAACTCAACGATGCCACCCCCGACATAGAGGTTAATCCCGAAACCTACGAAGTGCGCGCCAATGGCGAATTGCTGACCTGCGAACCAGCTACCGAGCTGCCCATGGCGCAGCGCTACTTTTTGTTTTGAGTTTTGGAACACAGCAAGGTGAGGACGGTAGGTGAAAAGAAACCTGTTGGTAAAGCTCCATTGTCATCCCGGCGAAGGCCGGTATCCATACGCCGCAGCGTTTCAACTGAAGAACGAGACCCGAGTTGCAAGTTCAGGGAGTATGGATCCCCGCCTGCGCGGGGATGACACTGTAAATGGATAAACAAAGCGCTTCCCGGGCTTGCCCCGGGACCCAGAGTTACAGGGCACAAACTGTCAGAAATTACTGCCCGCCTGCTCGAGGCACTGGATTTGCACCATCGCTTGTCCGGGCAGCGCCATGATAAAAGAGAGAAAAATGATCCACGCCACCAGCATAACCCATAGCCACGACGCTCCTGCTGACACTGTCACCTTGTCTTATGACGACCGCTTCCGGCGGCGCATGGTGATGCGTGGCGACAAGGGGCTGGAGTTTTTGCTTGATCTGCCCGAAGCCGTGCAACTGCAGGATGGCGCGGATTTATTGCTTACCGATGGCCGCCATATCCGCGTCATCGCCGCCCGCGAAGATGTCATGCAGGTGATTTCCAAAGACCCGCTGCATCTCATGCGCACCGCCTGGCATATTGGCAACCGGCATTTGTCCTGCGAGATCCACGACGCCCGGCTGGTCTTGCGCTTTGATCATGTCATATACGACATGCTGGAAAAGCTGGGCTGCGAGGTCACCCGGCTTGAGGCAGCGTTTAATCCAGAAGGCGGCGCTTATGGCCACGGCCATACCCACGGCCATGCACACGAGCACGAGCACGAGCACGAGCACGAGCACGAGCATCAAAAAGCCCATAGCGATGAGCGCGCCCATGACTGATCTTTTATCCGACAATGACGCGCTCTACCTGTTGTCCGCCTGGTTCTCCCCGTCCTATCCGGTTGGTGCATTCAGCTATTCCCACGGGCTGGAAATGGCCGTGGAACAAGGGTTGATCAGCGATCAGACAAGCAGCGAAAACTTCGTGCGCCATATTCTCACCCATGGTGCCGGGCAACTCGATGCGCAATTGCTATCGGCTGCTTACAAGGCGGCACAAAGCAGCGGTGGTGGCGATGGTGACAAAGCGCTGAAAGAGATTTCCGAGCTGGCCGCCGTCTTTGGAGCCACCAGGGAGCTGACCCTTGAGAGCCAAGCGCAGGGCGCGGCCTTTATCAAGGTGACGCGCGATTGCTGGCCCAACCCGGCACTTGATCGGCTGGTGAAAATCTGGTCCGGGCCTTATGCCTATTCGGTTGCCGTTGGCGTGGCGGCGGCTGGCGCAAACCTGCCGCTGCAAGCCACGCTCACCGCCTATCTGCACGGTTTTGCCGCCAATCTGGTGTCGGCCCTCGTGCGCCTTGTGCCGCTGGGACAGACCGACGGGCAGAAAACCACCACGGCGCTCATGGCAACCATCACACAACTGGCGCAAAATCCACCGGCTGACCATCTCGACCAACTGGCAAGTTCAACGCCGATGCTCGATTTTTTCTCCATGCAACATGAACAACAATATACAAGGCTGTTTCGCTCATGACTTCTTCTTCAAACGGACCCTTGCGGGTTGGCATTGGCGGGCCGGTTGGCTCTGGTAAAACGGCGCTGGCCGAAAAGCTGTGCTTTGCCCTGCGTGATCACTATTCCATCGCCGCCATCACCAATGATATTTACACCAGAGAAGACGCCGAATTTCTGACCCGCTCGGGGGCTTTGCCGGTTGAACGCATCATGGGCGTCGAAACAGGGGGTTGCCCGCACACGGCCATCCGCGAAGACGCCTCCATCAATCTGGCGGCTGTGGCGCAGATGCATGAACAATTCCCCGATCTCGATATTATCTTTATTGAATCGGGAGGCGACAATCTCGCAGCTACCTTCAGCCCGGAACTCGCCGATATCACCCTTTATGTGATTGATGTCTCCGCTGGCGACAAAATCCCGCGCAAGGGCGGCCCCGGCATCACCCGCTCTGATCTTTTGATCATCAATAAAACCGATCTTGCGCCCCTCGTTGGTGCGAGCCTGGAGGTTATGGACCGGGACAGCAAAAAAATGCGGGGCGAGCGCCCGTTCACCTTCACAAACCTGAAATCTGGAGAAGGGCTGGATCAAGTGATCGCACTCATCGAGACATTAGGCGGATTGCAACAAACACCAAAGCTCTCGTAATTAAGCGAATGAATATAAAACTTGGGGGAAATAAATGGTCGGAGCGATAGGATTTGAACCTACGACCCCCGGTCCCCCAGACCGGTGCGCTAACCGGGCTGCGCCACGCTCCGACATGCCTCAACAAACGGGTTGAGGCAAGCTGGTATTCTCTGCCCGTTTTCGCGTCACAGGTCAAGAAAATATCAGTATTTCTGCTGTTCATATGTGAACGCTGGACCGCAAAAGCCATCAAGCTTGCTCAAAAGCGGCGCTCACATCAAAAACACTCAATCCCCCTCATTAGTCATAAATTCTCTTCTACTTCGAGCCGATACTGGTCTATAGTTATATTTTTTATCATAAACGTTATAATATTTGAGAATATACGGGCGCACAGCCCAAATACGAAAGAAGCTAATGCACAGAGTCATCACCATTTTTTGGACTTTACAGATCCTTGTGCTCGGCCTCTCCTCGACTGCTTTTGCCCAACAACGCGTGGCACTGGTGATTGGTAATTCGGCCTATAAACATGCTGTTCCTCTAAAAAACCCGGAAAATGACGCGCAGGAGATAACTAAAAAGCTGAAAGGCCTTGGCTTTGACGTGGTCACCGGCATCAATCTCAAACATCGGCAATTTGCACGCGCCATTAGCACGTTCAAACGCAAACTGGCTTTTGCCGACGTGGCGCTGTTCTTTTATGCCGGACACGGATTGCAGATTAACGGCAGCAATTACCTGATGCCAGTGGACGCCCAGCTTGACGATGAAACATCGCTGGATTTTGAAGCCGTGCAGCTCAACACAATATTGCGCCTGATGGAGAGACGCCCGCGCATCAATCTTGTGTTTCTGGATGCCTGCCGCGACAATCCAATCGCCAGCAATCTTTCGCGCTCACTAGGCACGAGGTCCGCCTCGGTAGGGCGTGGCCTTGCGCCCGTTGAATCCGGGGTCGGCACCTTGATTGCCTACGCCACGCAACCTGGTAATGTGGCCCTTGATGGCGACGCTACCAACAGCCCCTTGACACGATCACTGGTCAAACATATTGCCACCCCCAATCTGGATATCGCATTGATGATGCGCCGCGTCCGGCAAGATGTGATTGGCGAGACGGGCGGTCGGCAAATCCCCTGGCAACATTCATCGCTGACCACACCGTTCATGTTCAATAAACAAGCCCCTGTAAAAGCAGCAGTCGCGCAAATTCCAGCAAACACCGTGGTGCCTGGCCCCTCCCTCGCACGACCCCCGTCCCACGCCATGGAAATAGCCTTTTGGCAATCTGCCACCGCCCAAAATTCAAAGGGAGCCTATCAAGCCTATATTGAAAAATTTCCCAATGGTAATTTCACGCCTTTGGCCAAACTAAAATTGGGCCAATTTCTAGGAGTTGCGGCCCTCGATAGCAAACAAAAACCGCCCCAACCAACGGTCCGGGCTTTTGAACCCATGCCGCTCGCCGAGCCTCCAGAAACAAACGATAAGAGGTGGTCTGGAGAATCTGTACAGTCTCTATAAGTGGATTTCTGGCCTGTAAACCGGTATGATGCCGACAACAGGAGATCCGAAATGACGAGACGACCACGACGTAATCACACCCCCGCCTTTAAATCGAAAGTGGC
>JAJRRW010000108.1 GCA_024279115.1 Alphaproteobacteria bacterium | reverse complement strand
TGGCGCGCCGGGGAGGATTCGAACCCCCGACCCCTAGATTCGTAGTCTAGTGCTCTATCCAGCTGAGCTACCGGCGCGTAAGATGATTTTGATGCGCAAAACGCATGAATGGGCAAAAATATGCCCCTCTTGCAGATGGTTGCCAAAGGAGCTGATTTGCGTTCTCAAGCGTATAGCGTCTTGTCTCAACAAACGCAAGCGAACAATTGGCCTTGCTCCGCCCTGTTCCCCACTTTTCGTCCACAGAACAAAAGTCAGCCCCGCCAAAAACAAACAGCTGATGACCAAGGATCATCAGCTGTTGAATTTAAACACGCACAAGCGCTTGAGTTCTGCTCGAAAAACTAGATGTTTTTCTGGGTCAGGACCACAACCGGTGTGCCTTTTTAACGATGCGCCACAATTTGGCGATATCGCCATTGCGCATCCGGTAGCAGCCCGCAGAGGCTGACTTGCCGATAGAACCTGGACGATTGGTGCCATGGATCCGGTAAAGCGAGCTGCCCAGATACAAGGCACGTTTACCAAACGGGTTGGCCGCTGATCCGCCGACAACTTTAACAGGAAGATCAGGGTTTTCCTCACGCATGGCCGGGGTGGGATACCAATCAGGGTTGAGTTGCTTTTTGGTAATTTTTGTGCTGCCAGACCAGACTTCGTCGGGGCGCGGCGTGGCGATTGGATAGCTGATGACTTTGCCAGGACGCACGACATAATAGAGGCGGCGCGTATAATTGCTCAACACAACAGTGCCGGGGCGATATTTATAGCTGACGCGCTTGCCAAAATTACGAACGGTTTTCCGTCTGGTATCCTTGGCAACACTCATGCGGCCTCTGGAGGTCAATTTGGCGTGGCGCGCGTTCTTGATGCTGTTCATGCTCAAGGAAGCACGGGTGATTTTCTTGCCATTGCTCTGATAGCCGATGACACGTTTTTTAGCACGTAGCCGGGCCGTCTCTTTACGCTTCAGGGCGTTCGGCTTTTTAGCCGCTTTAGGCTTTACACGGATTTTGCGTTTTACAATCACTTTGCGCTGTGCGCGCTTTTTGATTTTTGATTGTTGTTTGATCGACTGAGCGGTCTCAAAATCGCCTGAACTCAGCGCCGATACGCTACCGACAGAGGCAAAGCCAAAGAACAGTCCCACCACAAGTGAGGACAGAAAAATACGTATAGTCATCTAACCAATCTCCAATAAGCATACTCAACAACAGCTTGCATTTAAAAGCCTGCCAACTGCAACTGCAATATCGCTCTCCCCTCGGAAAAGCAACCGTTTTATAGGTGAAAAATAGCCGCACTCACAAACAGTTGATCTGATCAATGCAAATTTGCGTACAAGCAGTCCCTGCCGGCCATATATTGACAGGCATGCGACATTCTCACCGTGCAAACGATCCGCGCACCAATCGATCAATCGGAAAATGAATGTCAATGCTGGTGCCCTGCCCTGGCGTGCTGACAATCTCAAAGCTGGCCCCATGCGCCTTGACCAAAGCTTTGGTCAGCGGCAATCCCAGACCCGTGCCTTTCTCCAAGCCTGACATATCGTCACTATTGCGGCTTTGTGCCGACTTGATTTGCGCGAAGGGTTCAAGGGCGGTGCCGATCTCATCCGCGTGCATGCCGATGCCCGTATCGGTGACGCTCAGGACAACACCTTGACTTGAGCTGGGGCGCGCAGAGATGCTCACCTGTCCTCCTGGCTGCGTGAATTTAACGGCATTGGAAACAAGATTGAACAAGATTTGCTTCAAGCTGCGCCTGTCGGCAAAAAGCGCAGGCAGTCCCTCTTCGATTGAGGACTGCAAAATAATCTGCTTTTTGAAAGCTTGCACACGCATGGCATTGAGCGCATCAATAATAACCCCGTCTATTTTGACTTCGGCAAAATCAAGATCCGGTTTTCCGGCCATGATCTTGGTAATATCAAGCAGATCATTGATCAGGCTAAGCGCATGCATGGCGCTGGCGTGAATATCGGCGGCATAGCCTCTGAAACGATCGGCATCGACCGCGCCAAAACGCTCATCTTTCATCAATTCTGAAAATCCGATAATCGAATTGAGCGGCGTGCGCACCTCATGGGAAACCGTGGCCAGAAAATCAATGCTGTCCTGGCCAATATTTTGGCCATCCTCCCCCTCCAGAGAGTCTGCACTGGCCAACTCTGGCACTTGCGGGCCGCTGTCATCTTGCCAGAGCGCATCTTCATGCAGGATCAAAATTTGCACGGGCTCGCGCCCGGTTGATACATTGCGGAACGCGATGGGAATCTGACGCTTGCGTCCAGAACGCGAGATGGCCAGCGTTTCTACCCGCGCCGCAGGGCGGTTTTTGTTCTTGACTTTAGCCGATCGCGCACTTGAACTGTCTTCAACCAAAACACCGTTTTGACTTTCGGGAAACAGGGCCGCCAGTCCGCCCGCCTTGCGCAGCTCGCTTTCAGAACCAAAACCAAACGCATACAAGAAGGTCTCGTTGGCACGCATCAACCGCCCGCCCCTGGCGATCGCCAGGGCCGCTGGCAGACTTTCCAGAAAATAATTACGCTCACTTGCGACCATGCCCGATCGGCGCTCTGCTTGCCGCTCGGTGCTTGCCAGTTCTTTTGCCAACGGGACCGGTTGTTCCAAGGCCTCCGCATGTAGATCCATTCTCGCGATCGTTGGTGTTTTACGAGTGGCAATGACGGGGCGTCCATCCTCTCCCCCACGACCCGAAGATCCATTTGCACGAGGCATCCCCAGATCCTGTCCGCCAGCCGGCCCGTTGATCATGCGGGCAATCTCGCGCAAGGTGTGTAAATCCTCGTCGTCAACCTGTCCCGCCTCAATTTCAAACCCGTTCATCGCGGGCTGCGCTTGTGCAGCTTGTGAATTATCGCTCGAAGAGCCTGGCCGGGTTGCTGGTGGCGTATGTTTTGGCGGCTTTTTCAGGGGAGCGCTCGCAATGGGTGCAACAGGCGCGGCGGGTGCAGCGGGTCCAGCGGGTGCAGCAACCAGCTCAGGTTCTTTATCCTGATTTTTCAAATGCCCGTTCTTGTATATCTTGGCAGGGGCATACTCTGGTGCTGGTGCTGGTGCTGG
>JAJRRW010000107.1 GCA_024279115.1 Alphaproteobacteria bacterium | reverse complement strand
GCGCTCTATGCCTGACGCACAATTTAACCGAAAACCGGTGCCCACTTTTACGGATTGTGCGCTCTATGCCTGACGCACAATTTAACCGAAAACCGGTGCCCACTTTTACGGATTGTGCGCTCTATGCCTGACGCACAATTCAACCGAAAACCGGTGCCCGCTTGTACGGATTGTGCTTCGTGAAAAAAGTCTCATAATGTGTCCTCAAATTCAGTCATCCAGAAAAAGGTTGAACCATGTCTAAAAATTATGAGGTCGGGCAGAGTTGGTCCTATGAAACCATGCCGGGCTTTGAAAGCTCGCGCATTTTAATCGGTGCCATTGAGGAAAACCCGGAAGTCGGCGAGGTCATCTGCATCACCTTGACCAATGCCCCCATGCCAAAACCAGATGGCTCCGCCCCCGATATGGCAACCATCCCTTTCATCCCCTTTGCCCGGGACGCCATCGACCAAAGCGTTAAAAAGCTCGATGGCAATGACCCGCTGCCAGAGCATTTTGAAGATCTTCGTGCTGACTGGATGAGCGAAACCGAGGGCGACGAGTTTTTACCCGTTTCGGTGCCGGTTTTCCTCGATATGCTGGCCTCTGGCTCCCGGGGCTGAATTTCGCCCCGTTTCGCAAATAGGGTTTGCACCGATCAATGACCATTTCTAGACAGGAACATGAGTAGATGAAACGTTCGATATTTTTTGCCGGCATTTTTACCATGCTGACTGCGACCCTGTTGCTGACCTTGCCCGGCCCTGATGCACAGGCCCAAAAATATAAGAAAAGCAAGCCAGGCGCGTTCGACTATTATTCGCTGGTACTGTCCTGGTCGCCGACTTTTTGCGACAGCAATGCCGGACGCCGCGCCCGCCTGCAATGTGGTAAAAACCGTCAATACGCCTTTGTCATCCACGGCCTGTGGCCCCAGCACGAAAAAGGCTGGCCACAATATTGCCGGGTCAAAAAAGGTGAGTTCTATATTCCGCGCAAGGTCATCAATGGGATGCTCGACATCATGCCCTCCAAGCGCCTGGTGATCCACCAATGGAAAAAACACGGCACCTGTTCTGGCCTTTCCAACAAAGACTATTTCGGAGTTACCCGCCAGCTCTATAACAGCATCAAAATCCCGGCCCGCTATCAAAGCCCAAACAGCTATATCACCACCACACCCAAGCAGCTGGAAGCAGATTTTATCGCAGCCAATAAAGGGCTTGATGCCAGCATGATCTCGGTACAATGTGGCCGAGGCAAACGCCTCAAAGAAATCCGTATCTGCTTCACCAAAGACCAAAAACTGCGCCCCTGCGGTCGCAATGAAAACCGCGAATGTCGCGCTAAAACACTGGTATTGCCGCCAGCTCGCTGAAAAACAAAATGTCCTGCGCGGACAGCGAAAAAGGGCGAGCCCCTTTCATCCCCATTACAAAAAAAAGGGATGTAAAGGCATACCCCCCTACATCCCCTTCCCCAAACCGGGTTCCAAGGGGGCACCCCTTGGCGCTGTGCGCGCAGCACGCCCGACCGGCAAGGTCATTCCCTGCTATTCAGGCTTCACCGCCAGCTCGCTGAAAAACAAAATGTCCTGCGCGGACAGCGAAAAAGGGCTAGCCCCTTTCATCCCCATTACAAAAAAGGGATGTAAAGGCATACCCCCCTACATCCCCTTCCCCAAACCGGGTTCCAAGGGGGCACCCCTTGGCGCTGTGCGCGCAGCACGCCCGACCGGCAAGGTCATTCTTTCTATTCAGGTTTGAGCGCGAATATTTTATAGCTGCCTGCATATTCGTTGACGTCGAAGCTGTCGAGCAGGTCGCTCATGGTGTCGTGATAGTCTGAGGCCACTTGAGCGTCTGACTTGTTGTCTTCCACTGGTTCTGGTTCGCCACAACATCCACCGCTGGCGCTTTCGCCCTCGCTCATATCAGCCATGCTATCGGGGCCACAACAAGCGGCATGGCCACCGTCTTTATAGGCGTTGAGATCGGAATGTGCGTCCTGAATATCGACATTGCCAAATCCGGCGCGTTCCAGAGCTGTGCGGTTTTCATCAACCGTCAGTGCTCCCGCGATACAGCCAGTCCAGGCGGCGACTTCTTTTTTGATTTCTTCTGGCAGGGTTTTTTTGAGGGCAATATCGGAAATGGCGAAGCGCCCACCGGGTTTAAGCACGCGGAAAACTTCGGCCAAAGCGGCGTCCTTGTCGGCACACAGATTGAGCACACAATTGGAGATAATGCAATCAACCGATGCATCGCGCAGGGGCATGGCTTCGATTTCCGCGAGATAAAATTTAACATTCTCATAGCCGCCTTTGGCAGCATTTTTACGAGCCAGAGAGACCATATCTCCGGTCATATCGATACCAATCGCCATGCCACCTGGACCAACGCTTTTGGAGGCGAGAAACACATCAAGCCCGCCGCCCGCACCAAGGTCGACCACGGTTTCACCCTCGCGCAGAGAGGCCATGGCCACCGGATTACCACAGGACAGACCCATATTGGCTTCGGCCGGGATAGAGGCCAGCTCCTCATCAGAATAACCAAAGGCATTGGCGATGCCCTTGATGCCCTCTTGATCAGACGACAGCCCCGATTTGGCCACCGACCCATAGCCCTTGCGCACGGCATCGCTTATCACATCACTCATTTTATCGTCTCCTTTTTGGTGGTCTTTACGCCGGTGCAGCATGTTTTGCTGCTTATCCTATCGCCCTTGTTTGTTTGAGGACACGGATCATCGACACAACATTCGTTGGCAAAAAAGTCAAAAGTCTGTTGCATGACGCTATAATCAGCACGGCAAATCAGCGAGGTACCACGACGCTCCTGCGCCACCAAATCAACTTCAATCAATTTATGAAGATGGTGGCTTAGGGTCGAGGCTGGCACACCAAGACGTTGCTGAATGCTTGTCACCGGCAGACCCTTGTCCCCCGCCCGCACCAGCAAACGATAGACGCCCAGTCTCGTTTCATTGCCAAGCGCGGCCATTCTTTTGGCGATTTGTTCAAGTGTCATGAGACCTGTATAGAGGATCTCTCAATCCATTGCAACCATATTTCTAGTTTTATCGAAATATCTTGGATTTACCTGTAGTGAATTGCCCTCTCGCCGCTTGTCGAAGAGTTTTTGAGCAGCACCATGTTAGACCACCAAAGATGGATCCTCGATAAATATGCGGATTGAAATCTATGCCCGGAAAAAAGCTCACTGGCCGCATATTTTCAAGGATGACGATTGGCGAGGCACCCGCACCCACCTTAAGCGCTCGCTCGCCTTGGCGTTCGAAAACGCTCCATCAACATCAGATCGCTGTACCGTCCAAGCGTCACCGTTAACTCGTTTAACTTTGGCTGGGCAAATTATGCTCGAAATATCAAGAAATGGCAGGCAGGAGCCAGCGGCCAGCGTTTCCAGCACCAAGAAAAAATGAGAAAAACCCGCATCCAGGCAAGCCCTGCTCTGGACATAACAACAGCTATAACAGGCGATAAAAATCATCAATGCCTGCCTTTGCAAATGCCTGCAAAGCGGTCACACGCACCGGCCTTTCCAGCCTGGGGTCTTTGAGCCGGGCAACACCCCGCAAGGCGTCAATATAGTCCGCAGAAAAATCATGCTGTTGCGCGCCTGCGATGACAAGGGCCAGATACCAATCAAACGGTTGCAAGCCGGGATAAACATACTCTGCGTTTGCCACATAGGTCGTGACCTCAACAGGCTCGGCTTCAGCGCCAAAATAAACAGAGAAGTTCCCTATTCGGTCATAGCCAAAGCCACACCCTTCCGCCTTATCCAATCCCTTCAAGTCCTCTTTCGATATTTCAAACAACACACCAGGAAGGAGCGCACCTGCTTGCTCTGTTGCCAAGGGCATGGCCTTGCCCGACCCATCCTTGCTTTGCTTGGAAAAACTGATTTCGTAGCCTTGCGCCTGCCCTGTGCCAAGAAGTTTTGCGCTTGGACATCGGGCCTGCAATCGCTCCGCCAGCATATTTGAGCCATAGGAGAAATATTTAAAGGTGTTTTCCAATGGCCCGCCCTTTCACAATATCACCCGGCAAGCACTTGTTCGCGTTCCGGCAACAGATACTTGATGGCATTGGCATAATAGTTAAGTAATACCAGCTCGTCGCTATTGGCACGATATAAACCGTCTTTTTCCTCGATCATGTGACGCAGGATCAACATGCGGATACCGGCACTTACGGCATAGTCACGGTCCATGCGCGGCAGATGCACATGGGCACCATTGCGCTCTATGTGCTCAATGAAATTTGACACCCGTGCTTTTAGTTCAAACTCACTGATCCACCTATCTGGGGTTTGCACCATAGCGGCTGCGGTCAGCGACACGGGCAAGGCGGGAACGACGCGCCCCACCTCCCCCATCAACATGGTGCCAAGCTTTTCAATCTCTTCAAATTTTCGGGTCTTTTCGAGCAGGCGAAAGTCCAGCTTGTTGGTGGCCAAATAGTCTTTCAGCGACACTGGATGACCAAAACTAACGCAGGCATAGCCATAGGAATACCAACGGCCCCGCAGTTTCATCCAGATGTTTTTAGCAATAAATTTGAGAAAGACCGAGAATTTGAAGCGCTTCTTTTTTGCTTCTTTGGGTTCAATCACGGCTGTCAAAATCCGGTCTTCCAGTACCCGGTCATAATTGAGGCCAACGGGAATAAACACCACGTCGCGCTCGCTTTGAGGGTCGTAATCGCCAACCATATAGGAAAATAATCCAAATTTTGGATCGCGCAACGCCCCGTCTCGCGACAAACCGCCTTCGGGGAAAATAGCCTGGGTGACGCCGCCCTTGGTGGCCATGGCCACATAGCGTGCCAGCACCCGGCGATAAAGGTCATTGCCAGAGCCACGACGAATAAAATAGGCGCCCATGGTGCGGATCATGGTTTGCAACATAAAGATGCGGGCCCATTCGCCCACCGCATAGGACAGCGCCGAATTGCTTGAGGCCATATAGGTGACCAGCACATAATCCATATTGCTGCGATGGTTCATGACGAAAATGACGGAGGAATCAGGATCAACCTTGCGCAGGGCTTCATCATCGCTATAGCCAAGCCGCACGCGGTAAAGCAGGTTTGACATCCAGCGCGCCAGGCGTGCTCCGACCCGGAAATAGGCATAGGCATTAAAGGCGGGAACGATTTCGCGCGCATAGCGATGCACCTCCTTCATCACGGCTTCGCGGGGAATATTTTCTGCTTCAGCGCGCTTTTCAACCGCCTTGATGACCTCTTCATCAAACACAAGGCGATCAATCAAGGCCTGGCGCTTGGTGAGCTTGAAGGGTTGAATACGTAATTTGAGCTTGGTGTTAAGTTCGTCGATGGCGCGATTGACGCGGCGCCGGAAAATCCACCGAAGGCCAGGAACAAGGATACGATCAAGCAGGGACAAAACCGCAAAAAACCCGAGAATAATCGCCAGCCAGAGCGGAATTGAAATCGAACCTGCCATACTGCACCCCTTCTGCGATCAGTGAACGCCATTGGGAGCAGAGGATCAAGCAGAAAAGCATCTTGACCTTAATCTGGTTTAAGGTGATCAATGGAGAGGTTATGAGGGATTAGCGAGGCTCGCACATTTTGGCCGGTAGAATTTTCATCAATTATCGGCGTGAAGACAGTCAGCACCCAGCCGGGCGGGCGGGCGGTTGCGTTCAGCCCTTCGTGGCATCACCTCGCCAGACGATCGTAACAAATATCTTGGCTTTCGCCTTGCGAGAGAACCTTAGGTTTTCTTACATCTTATACCCTACCGCGACGTCGTCCCGACGAAGATCGGGACCCAGACGACATGCAGTATAATTCGTTGGTGCCGTCAAAGCGAAAGACTGTCAGCGGGTTTTGTTTAAGGCGGACAGTACCTTGTATCCTGTTAGTCGACTGGGTCCCGGCCTGCGCCGGGATGATGTTGGAGGGGAATTGAAATGACATTTCTGCCCAGCACACCCTACGGGCAATCACGCACCCTAAATCACCTCACTAAATCGTTGTTTTGCCTTTACCGCCCACATACGCAACGCGCAGCATATTGGTGGCACCAGGGGTTCCAAGCGGTACGCCGGCGGTGATCACAACACGCTGGCCGGGGCGTGCAAAGCCTTCGCGGTAAGCGATGCGGCAAGCACGATCGACCATATCGTCAAGATCCGTTGGATCTTTGGTCAACACGCAATGGATGCCCCAGATAATAGCCAGACGCCGCGATACATCCGCAACGGGTGTCAGCGCCAGAATGGGCTGGCGCGGTCGCTCTCTGGCAGCCCGCAGGGCGGTCGATCCGGTGCCGGTATAACTCAAAATGGCCGCTGCATCGAGGGTATCGGCGATGGAGCGACAAGCGGCGGATATGGCATCTGCAGAGGTTGCTTCTGGCGGCGTCGACTGGGCGCGAATAATGGTATTGTAAAAGCGGTCCTGCTCGACTTCGATGGCCACCTTGTCCATGGTTTCCACCGCTTCGATGGGATAGTCACCAACCGCGCTTTCTGCCGATAGCATCACCGCATCAGCGCCCTCGAAAACAGCCGTTGCCACATCGGACACTTCGGCTCTGGTTGGCACGGGAGCCTCAATCATGCTTTCGAGCATCTGGGTGGCCACAACAACGGGCTTACCGGCCTGACGGGCCGAGCGCAGGATACGTTTTTGCAATCCAGGAACCTGTTCCAGAGGCATTTCAACCCCCAGATCACCGCGCGCAATCATCAAGCCATCTGACTTTTCGATGATGGCATCAAGATCCGAGATGGCCGATGGCTTCTCGATCTTGGCCATGATTGATGCCTTGTCGCCCGCCAACTGGCGCGCCTCGATCACATCTGAAACCCGTTGCACAAAAGACAGGGCAATCCAGTCAACACCGACACCGATGGCAAATTCCAGATCGGCACGATCCTTGTCGGTCATGGCCGAAAACGGCAACAAGGTATCAGGCAGGGAAATACCTTTGCGCTTGGACAGCTTGCCCCCCACCAATACAGTTGCATGAATATAGTCAGCACCATGCTCGACGACCACCATGCTCAGTTTGCCATCGTCCAGAATGAGCTTGTCACCAACCGCGACGCTTTCGATGATTTCCTTGTGAGGCAGGTAAACCCTTGTTTTATTGCCCGGCGTTTCATCAAGATCGAAGCGAAACATTTCACCCTTTTTGATCTTGGTCTTTTTTTCCATATCGCCGATGCGCAATTTGGGCCCTTGCAGGTCGCACAAAATGCCGATGGGCCGATCTACTTCAGCTTCAACCTGGCGGATGCGTCGCTGCAATTCGCGCATATCTTCGTGTTCAGTGTGGCTCATATTAATGCGGAACACATCTGCGCCCGCATCAAAAAGCGCTTTGATCATCTCAACACTGTCCGTCGCGGGCCCGAGGGTCGCGACAATTTTTACGCGCCGTGTACGTTTCATATAATGTCTATTTTCCGTTCTCGCCGGGATCGGTTAATCGGATCGTCCAATCATTTTCGTTGGTCGTATCCACTTCAAAGAAGCCGACTTTTCTGTAACCACGCTTAACGCAGTCTTTGGCTGCATTCTTGATGGTGAATGATTTGTTTTTTACACACATGAAAGCCTTGCCCGACCATTCCCCGTCGCGAACATAGTCCTCGGCGTGAATATAATAATAGCGGGCATTGAGTTTGCCTTTGAGTATATCGGAACAATTATTGGCGTTGACATTCCACCAGCCTTCGGTGACCCAACCCTTTGCATCGCGATATCCTATGACCACACCAATTCTGCTTTTCGTCATGTTACATAGCTTGAGATCAGCAAACGCGTCACTCGGTGCCGCTGTGAGCAATACACCAGCAAACAGAACAAAAGCAATTGTTCGCGTGCAGTTTTTCAAAAAATGCCCCAGGACCATTCCTCCCTCTGTCAAAACTATCCTCATCCATATGACCCTTTATCGCCTTTTGGACAACCCGCCAGACGCTTAATCAAGCTATTTATTATGTATCAGAATTAACCTGAAATCGTTTACATTTGTGTGGGTTGGGCCGGTTTTTACCAGATCCCCCAGCATTTCAAAAAAACGTCCTGAATCGTTATGTTCAAGAAAAGTGGCGGGATTGAGCTTTTGCGCCAATGCCCGCTCCCATGTGGAGGGAAAAATCAGCGCCCCCGCCGGATCACTCGCCAATCCGCGCCCGCCATCGCAACCATCCGTGTCAGCGGCAATGGCACTGATACCGCTGGCCCCTTTAAGCGCCAGGCACAAAGCAAGGGCATATTCCTGATTGGGACCGCCCTTGCCCGCCCCCTTGATGGTGACCGTCATCTCGCCGCCAGACAACAAGGCCACCGGCTGATCGTTGTGCATTTGCTTTTGGGTCGCAAGCGCCAGTTGCGCATGCAAAATCGCCACATCTCTGGCTTCCCCCGTAATCCCGTCCCCAAGATTGATGACCCTGATAGCGTTTTCAACAAGCAGTTGCTCGGCGGCGTGCAAAGACAAGGCACCGCCCGCAATAATCTGAAAACTGGCGCGTTCAAAGACCGGATCTGCTGGTTTGAGTGTCTCATGGCGCGCATCGGCCAGCGCCTTTTTGATGGCGGGGGCAACCAGCACCTGATAATCGGCGATCACCTTGCGCGCATCGGCAAGGGTGGACTGGTCGGCACTTGTCGGCCCCGAGGCAATCGACGAGGGGTCATCTCCCACCACATCGGAAATGGCCAGCGTCACCAGGCGCGCAGGCTCCACAGCTTTGGCCAAAGCGCCTCCCTTGATGCGCGACAAATGCTTGCGCACACAGTTGATCTCGACAATATCGGCACCAGAGCGCAACAGCGCGCGCGTTACCGCCTGTTTGTCGGCAAGGCTCACCCCTTCAACCGGCGCGCTCCACAAGGCCGAGGCGCCCCCCGATAATAAAACAACAACCAGATCCTCAACACCCGCGCCATCGGCCAGCTCCAATACGCGCAGGGCCGCACGTTGCGACTGTTCATCGGGAACCGGATGCCCGGCTGATATTTGCTGCATATGACACAAGGACGCGTCCGTCTCATGATGAGGCACCGCGATGCCGATGAGGCGATCTTGATCGACCAGTCCAAGATAATGCTCACAGGCAATTTTCATCATGGCACCAGCCGCTTTGCCCCCCGCCAGCAAGATGATCCTGCCTCGATCTGGCACTGGCGGCAGATGCGGGCGCAGGCAGCTGCCAGGATGAGCGGCCTCAACACCACTCCTCAACGCCGCCATCAGTGTTTTTGTTATTTCTTGCTCATCCGCTTGCGACATTGTTTGTGACCTTGATCATTTATTTCTTACCTTGATATTTTGCCCACATATCGGGACGCCGGGATTGGGTGATCTGCTTGGCGCATTGCTCACGCCATTTGGCAATTTTGCCATGGTCACCAGAGAGCAAAATGTCGGGAATATCGCGCCCCTCCCACGAGCGCGGCTTGGTATAGTGTGAATATTCAAGCAGATTTCCCTCATGACTTTCACTTAACAGCGACTCGCTCGAACCAATCACGCCAGGCAGCAAACGCACAACGGCATCGATCAGCACCATGGCGGCGATCTCCCCCCCTGACAACACATAGTCGCCAATCGAAATCTCTTCCACGTCGCGCCCCTCCAGCAGCCGTTGATCGACCCCTTCAAAGCGTCCGCACAAGATCGTCACCCCTGGACCGCTCGACAACTCATGCGCCCGTTGCTGGCACAAAGGCGTGCCGCGCGGTGACATATAGATCAAGGGCCGCCCCTGTAGCTCTGGCGTTTGGCGTTGGGCAGTCTGGTCGATCGCAGCCCCCAGAACATCGGCGCGCAGCACCATGCCGGGGCCGCCGCCAGCCGGGGGCGCATCAACCGATTTATGACGATCCGTGGCAAAGTCTCGAATATCAATATTTTCCAGTGCCCACAGCTCATCTCGTAGCGCCCGACCACACAGGCTGCTTCCCAACGGTCCTGGAAACATTTGCGGCTGAATGGAAAGAATGGTGGCTGTCCATATCGCCTGTGCGGAAATTGTCATAAGCTGGGGCCTGTTGAGTTTCTTGTCTGGTTTAATCGGCAGTTACCCGATACATATATCAAAGGTCGAAAAGCAATAACACAGGTTCGGGTCCACAACCATATGACATCACACCGAAGTATGGGCGACTGGCTGATGTTTCTTGGGCTGGTGCTATTCTGGGGGGCATCGTTTGCCCTCACCAAAATTGCCGTTGAAACCATCTCCCCCATGTGGGTGATGGCGCTGCGTCTGGTGATTGGCGCCATCATCTTGTTCGCCATGATGCGCATGGAGGGATTGTCGCTGCCAATGGACACCAGTTCCTTGGCGTGGTTTTCCGGTCTTGGCGTTATCGGCTCGGTATTACCGTTTTATCTGATCGGCTGGGGGACGTTGCAATTGCCGTCCGGACTGGTGGGCATCATGATGGCGCTGGTACCGCTTGTCACGATCACCATGTCCCACTTCATGTGTGCCGACGAACGTATGAATAAAATCAAACTACTTGGCTTTGCCATCGGCTTTATTGGGCTGGTCATACTGGTTGGACCCCAGTTTCTGGGAGATATAAGCCTGTCTGGCTCCTTGTTCCTTGCCCAACTGGCCATCATACTGGCCGCCTCGTCCTATGCCCTGCACACCATCATTGCCCGCAAAAGTCCCCAGATGTCGGCCATTCAAAAATCCACCGGCGCGATCATCGCTGCGGCGGTCATCGGCGTTGTGCTGGCCGTTATTGCCGATCCGTTTGGTATTGGTATTGCCAGCATCAACTCTGTTGCGGCCACCCTGGCGCTGGGCATATTCCCCACCGCCCTTGCCGCCTTGTTGCTGTTTCACCTGATTGATCGCACCGGCACCAGCTTTGCCCCTTTGTCAAATTATCTGATTGCCCCCTTTGCCTACTTTTTTGGCATTTTTACGCTGGGGGAACCATTCGAAATGCGCGCCCTTGTGGGCTTGGTGATCATATTGGTGGGAATTTATCTGGCCGAACGAGGCAAATCCGCCTCTTGAATTTTTCGCCTCATACACAGCTTTCTCACCTGCAGGGTGAACTGATTGCTTCAATTTCGCTCTATTTTATGGTTAAGATTGCCGGAACGAATCACATCGAAGGACGTGATCACCCCCATCTGGGGGCTCTTCTTTGGCAATACAGGATCTTGATGATGAAAAAAGCACTTCTGGCAATCTTCTTGATATTTGCGGTCAGCACCCCTGCTGTGGCGGAAAAAAACACCACAACACCAACCGCTAAAAAAGGCGATCCCAAAATAACGGGTGTCAACAAGGAATGGAATGTTGACGTGGCGCTTATTCAAAAGCTCGCCAAGAAAAACAAATGCAAAGAAGTCGTCATGTTCCGCGAAGTGCTGCCGTTTTTTGGGCGTGAAACGACCCTCAAGGCCTCAAAAGAAATCAACATTCAGTTCGAGAAAGAAGATCTGGCCTCCGGGCGGGCGATGATTTTGCATGAAAAGAGCAAATGCGATGACTTGCTCGGCAATTTCCTTGTCATGTGCACCACCGACACGGCTCTTTGCTATTTCGAACAACCAAAAACCGCCGACAACGACAAAAAGAAGCTGAAAAGAAAAACCAACTGACCATCAAGACCCGAACCGGCTCAAACACAATAATCCGCTCCAGGGTACCCGCACCCAATCCTTACACAGAGCCCAATCCTTACACAGAGATTGACGCCGACATTACTATTTCCTCACTTGCAGCACGTGAAGAGCAGGGCTATAGATCGTGCAATTAATATCTATCCCCTCCCGGTGCCATGGGGCGTAGAGTTTATGCGCAATATTTTGCAAGCGCAGAGCCGGACAAGATATTGTTGCACATTCTTTTAAAGTGGTGAGGACCCCCAATGAACCTTTTTGACATGATTTCACAGAGCCAGAATGGCGATGCCATCGGCAATCTGGCCAGCCAGTTTGGCCTTGAGCCAGCTCAGGCGGAAGCAGCCGTTCGCCAGCTTGCGCCAGCTCTTGGTGCTGGCCTGCGCCGCAATACCAGTGATGGCAAAGGCCTGTCCGACCTGCTTGGCTCTCTTGCCAGCGGCGGTCATGATCGCTTTGCTGATGATCCCGCCATGCTGGGATCACAAGAAACCGCAGCACAGGGCAATGGCGTCCTTGGCCATCTGTTTGGCTCCAAACAGGTCAGCCGCAAAGTCGCAGATCACGCCAGCGCCCAAACCGGCATCGGTGCCGCCATCTTGAAAAAAATGCTCCCCGTCATCGCCACGATGGTGATGAGCGGTCTGGCCAAAAAAGCCTTGGGCGGCGGATCTCGCGATATTGTTGACAGCGTTATGACCAAAGCGTCGCGTCGCGGCGGCTCGATGATTGGCAATCTGGCTGGTAAAGCCCTCTCCAAGGGGTTGGGCAAGGGGCTGATCGGTGGCCTGATCGGCAAGATGATCATGAAGTCTGTATTTGGTGGGGGCCGCGCCAAGAGCAAAAGCATTTTCGGCTCGCTGCTCGATCGCGATGGCGATGGCTCTTACGCGGATGATCTCATCGGCATGGCCACCAAGGGGCTGCTGAAATAAACCGCCCCACGGGAGCGACATAACAAAAAGGCACTCGCTTCATGCGCGTGTCTTTTTTATTCATGTCTG
This sequence comes from Alphaproteobacteria bacterium, assembly GCA_024279115.1. Taxonomy (GTDB): domain Bacteria; phylum Pseudomonadota; class Alphaproteobacteria; order Rhizobiales; family JAKIUO01; genus JAKIUO01. The sequence goes on along the minus strand of JAJRRW010000107.1, from coordinate 1,792 downwards.
GGTGTCAGGCATTTGCCATGATCGGCCAGGGTTTCGATGACCCGGCAATCCTTGATGGTGCCATTGGCGCTGCACATATGAACAATATTGAGCAGCTCTTTTTTCAACGACCGCAGCCGTTTCATACGGCTTTCAATATCTTTCAAATGCACGAAGGCAATCTCATTGGCCTGCACGCAAGATTGCCCGGGATCATCGGCCAGGTTTAGCAGCTCCTTGATCTGTTCCAGACCAAATCCAAGTTCGCGGGCATGGGCGATAAAACTCAATCTCTTGACCGCCGACACCTCATAAACCCGTTGATTTCCTCTGTTTCGACCAGGAGCCGGCAGCAGACCGACCTCCTCATAATAGCGAATGGTTGGGACTTTGACGCCGGTTTGCGCGGCCACTTTGCCAATTGTTAAAGCACTCATGATAAAACCTCTTGCACCTCTAGTAGCTAGAGCTTCTATACTATGCTGCATTAAAAACTGCAAAAGGAGAATGAACGATGGGGGCAGGATGTGGCGGCGGTGGCTGTTCCGCAAAATTTGACGGCGTCAGTGATGAATTCAAAAGAGCTTTGCTGATTGTCATTGCCATTAATGGCGTTATGTTCGTCATTGAAATGATCGCCGGTTTCAAGGGTCAATCCATGGCATTGAAAGCCGATGCTCTCGATTTCTTTGGCGATACGGTGACCTATGGCCTGTCTTTGTGGGCCATTGGCAAGTCGGGCATTTTGCGCGCCCGCGTCGCCCTCTTCAAGGGAGTTTCGCTGGCGCTCATGGGCGTTGGCGTGCTTGGCGCAACCATCTACCGGTTTGCCATTGTTGGTGCGCCCGACGAACAGATTATGGGGGTAATTGGCCTGATGGCGCTGGCCGCCAACCTGTTGAGTGTCATGGTGCTCATGAATTTTAAAGAAGGTGACGCCAATGTGCGCTCCGTCTGGCTGTGCTCGCGCAATGATGCAATTGGCAATGTGGCGGTGCTGGGGGCCGCGCTGGCGGTCTATCTCAGTGCCACTCCCTGGCCCGATTTGATCGTTGCTGGGCTGATGGCTGGCCTGTTCCTCAATTCGGCCCGCCAAATCATTACGCAAGCGCGTCATGAAATAGCGGACGAAAAAGAGGCGGCAATTGCCCAAGGAGCCTAGTTTTGCTCCCCAAAATCGCTGCGCAGATAGTGAATGATCTGCCAGCGTTGCTGATCGCTCAATGTGTCCTTGAAAGCGGGCATGGCTGTTTTCAAGGGCGCGCCGCCCTCGCTGATTGACCAGAACAAGAAGGGATCAGTGGCGATGCGTTTCTTCATCACATAAGCAATATTGGCGGGTTTTGGCGATAATTCGCGCCCCGCCTCTCCATCTCCCTTGCCCGACATGCCATGACAAGAGGCACACTGTTCCACAAACAAGGTCTCGCCGGCCTTGATATGCTCGTCATTTGCAGGCAGTGGGTTTTCGGCATCGGTATAGGGGGCTGGAACACCGCCGCCCATGCGGATGACCCGGTGGCGAACGCGGTTTCCTTTGTAACCGGGACCATGTTTTTTGCCCATCATGCCGTGCCCCCCGCCCATTCCTTGGCCCATCCCTTGACCCATACCCTTACCCATGCCCTGGCCCATTCCAGAACCTCGCTCCGTTTCCTGAGAAAACGCTGCGCCATTGACCCACACAGCACCCGCCGTGACAATCAGTCCAGAAACAAGGATCGCACCAAATCTTTTCATCTTTTTCTCTCCTATTATCGTCTTCAAACCAGTTCTTATCTTCAAACCAGTTCTTATCTTCAAACCAGTTCTT
>JAJRRW010000106.1 GCA_024279115.1 Alphaproteobacteria bacterium | reverse complement strand
GCCTCCGACGGGCGCGCTACAGCGCGGCGGCCGCTTGGCCTTGCCAGCGAGTACACCGGTGGTTGATCGGTCTCGCGGCCATTCGTGCTTCGCACGGCCTCCGACGGGCGCGCTACAGCGCGGCGGCCGCTTGGCCTTGCCGGCGAGTACACCGGAATTCTTGATGCCAATGAAATCGACCCGATGGCAAAGAATTTCGACCAGCGGGAGGCAAGCGCGACTGCGCGCCGCGCTGTAGCGCACCCCACCGGAGCCCCGCCGTAGGCGGAACAGCCGCTAGATATGTCAATTACAACCCTGTCGCCCGGTCGGGTTCAGCGGGGCAAAAGCTCGAGATTGTTCCTCTGGCCGCTAAAGCTGGATAGGTTTTACAGGCCCTTTGATACCATCATGCAGGCGGTCGACAGAAAATCTCAAACGCCCAGCGCTTGGCAAGCCAATCGAGCTTGGCTATGGTGCGCACAAAACCAACCCCTTCCGATTGAATAAAAAGGTCTCCCCTATGTCGAAAATCAAGGTAGCCAACCCCATTGTCGAGCTTGACGGCGATGAAATGACCCGCATTATCTGGCATTTTATCCGTGACAAGCTGGTCCACCCCTATCTTGATCTGGAGCTCAAATATTACGATCTGGGCATGAAATCGCGCGATGACACGGATGACCAGATCACCATTGACGCCGCCCATGCCATTCAAAAATATGGCGTTGGCGTCAAATGCGCCACCATCACCCCGGACGAAGATCGCGTTGAAGAATTTGGCCTCAAGAAAATGTGGCGCTCTCCCAACGGCACTATTCGCAATATTCTGGGCGGCGTGGTGTTTCGCGAACCCATTATCTGCCACAATGTGCCGCGTCTCGTGCCGGGCTGGACGCAGCCCATGATCATTGGCCGTCATGCCTATGGTGATCAATATCGCGCCACCGATTTTCGCGTGCCGGGCAAAGGCAAGCTGACCATGAAATGGGAGGCCGAAGACGGCTCTCAAACCATTGAGCATGAAGTATTCGATTTCCCCGACAGCGGCATCGCCATGGGCATGTATAATCTGGATGCCTCAATCCGCGACTTTGCCAGAGCGTCGATGAATTATGGCTTGAAGCGCAAGTTCCCCGTTTATCTGTCCACCAAAAATACCATCCTCAAGGCCTATGACGGGCAGTTCAAGGATCTGTTTCAAGAAGTGTTCGACAACGAATTCAAGGACAAATTTGAAAAAGCCGGCCTCACCTATGAGCATCGCCTGATTGATGATATGGTGGCGGCCGCCCTCAAATGGTCCGGCGGATTTTTGTGGGCCTGCAAAAACTATGATGGCGATGTGCAATCCGACACCGTGGCGCAAGGCTTTGGCTCACTGGGCCTGATGACCTCCGCCCTTGTCACCCCCGATGGCAAGATCATGGAAGCCGAGGCCGCCCATGGCACCGTCACACGCCATTACCGCATGCATCAAAAGGGCGAAGAAACCTCGACCAATTCCACCGCCAGCATTTTCGCCTGGACGCAAGGCATCAAACATCGCGGCAAGCTCGACGACAATCAAGAACTGATCCGTTTCGGCACCACGCTCGAAGAAGTGGTGGTCGATACCATCCAGTCCGGCCACATGACCAAAGACCTGGCGCTGCTGGTGGGAGACGAACAGGCCTGGCTGTCAACGACAGGCTTCCTCGATAAAATCGACGAGAACCTGCAAAAAGCCATGGGCAAGGACGGCGCGTAGTCACGCTTGCCTCCCGTTGGTCGGAGTTCTTGTTTTATCTCGCGGCTGTTCCGCCTGCGGCGGGCCTCCGATGGGGCGGGCAATGCCCGGCGCGTAGTCACGCTTGCCTCCCGCTGGTCGGAGTTCTTAAACAATTGACGATCTCGAAATTGGCAAGAATTCCGGTGTACTCACCGGCAAGGCCAAGCGGCCGCCGGGCTTCGTCCTCAAGCAGCGTAGCGGTAGGACACAAAAATGCCCGCCCGTCGGAGGCCGTGCGGAGCACGAATAGCCGTGAGACAAAAAAAGAGACCCGATGGTGGTAACACCGGATCTCTTTTCTTTGTGTGTAGCAAACTCAAGTACTGGTACTATATTTTGGGATCAAAAAACCGTAGGAGCAATTCTTTGATCAAAAATACTTTATTCAACGCCTCGAATTCGTTGGCCGGGGGGAGTTTGTAGGAGTTTTTTCTCGCCCCGAAATGTGCTTATCGTTTTTTTGTTGGCCTGCCGCTTGCGCGATTTGAGGCCCGTTTTTAGTCTGTGTAAGAACTGTGTATGTAAGTTGTGTTAGCCAACCAGGGGCGATAGAGCCATTGCCATTGGAAGAGCGACCAGGCCGCTTGCCATCGTTAATGCCATCAATGTCATGTTAAAATCGCTCATCAAATATCCCCTGATTTGTTAATCACCGCCCTGTGTTTGGCGATGTACAGAACCTACCCCCGATTCGTGATCAGGGCATGGCGCAAATATGGCAACTTAATGAATGGTTAACGCAGCGGAGCTGCGACCTTTTTGTCTCTGTTTTATATGTCTCACGGCTATTCTTCGCTACGCGAAGGCCTCCGACGGGCGGGCAACGCCCGGCGGCCAGTCGGCCTTGCCGATGGGACCATCGGAATTCTTGATACAAATGAAATCGTTAATTGTCTGAAAACTCCGACCAACGGGAGGCAAGCGTGAGCTGTTCTCTTGCGCTCACGGAAAATCCTCGCTCCGCTCGGGCCTGCGCGGGCGCACACTAATGTGCGGCGGCCAGTCGGCCTTGCCGATGGGTACATCGGTATTCTTGATACAAATGAAATCGTTAATTGTCTAAAAACTCCGACCAACGGGAGGCAAGGCCGACTGGCCGCCGGACCAAGGTCCGCCCGTCGGAGGCCACGCGTCAGCGTGAACAGCCGTGAGACATATAGAGCCCCCCTACTCTCCCGCTTGTGGTTTGGCGGGGCGATAAAGATCGACCAGCCACCTGCCGATGCGTCCCAGATCGCGGCCAATGCCCAGCAGGCTTGGCACCAATACCAGCACCAGAATGGTGGCTGTCAGCAGGCCAAACACCATGGTGATGGCCATGGGAATGAGAAACGCGGCCTGCCTTGATGTTTCGAACATCAAGGGGGTCAGGCCGACAATGGTGGTCAGCGACGTCAGCACCACCGCCCGCAGTCGGTCTCTGGACGCGCCAATTGCAGCAGCCATCATCGTCTCCCCGCGATCAAGGCGTTCCTTGGCGGTAGAGACCAGAATAATGCTATCATTGACCAGGATACCCGACAGGCCCAACAGGCCAATCATGCTCACCATGGTAAGGTTGATGCCCATGATCATATGCCCATAGACCGCTCCCACAATGCCAAAGGGGATGATGGCCATCACCGCCAGCGGCTTGGCATAATGCCCGAACACCCAGGCAAGAATGATATAGATGAGCGCCAGGGCCACCAGCGCGCCCCTCTTCATATCTTTAAAATTTCGCTTGCGCTCCTCGGCAGCTCCCGAATATTCGTAACGCACCCCATAGTCCGCCATCACTTGCGGCATCACCTTGGTATCTAGTTCCTGCGTGAGTTGCGGGACTTCCATTTGTTCGCTATCAAGGTCTGCGGTTACCGAGACAATGCGCTGGCCCTCATCATGCTTGATGATCGAAAAACCGGCCTTTTCGGTAATCGTGACAATCTCTGTCAGAGGCACGCTGACCCCGGCCGGACTGCGCAGATAAAGCTGCTCCAGCACCCCTAACCCGCGCGCTTTTTGCTCTCGCTTGACCCGCACGGTGATTTCTTCATCGCCTCTGGCAAAACGCATGGCGATCGCCCCTTGAAACGCGTTGCGCACTTTTGTCCCGACACTTTGCGCGGTAAAACCAAGGGCTCGTCCGCGGGACGTCAGCTCCAGCACAAGCTCGGGCTTGCCGTATGGCAGATCATCTTCGACCGCCGAGACGCCGGGAAAAGCCGCGATCAGTGGCTTTAAAGCCTCGGCGGCTTTTTTCATTTCCCGGACCGTACCGCCCATCAGCTTGATATGTATATCTTTGCCACCGGGACCAAAACGCCGCGCCGACAGGGTAGAGCGCTCAACGCCGGCAATCATTGGTTTGGATTTTCGCCAGCTGCGAATAAACTGCCGAGCCGTCAGATCGCCCGTCGTCCCAGGCGATGCCGTTGGCTTTTTCTCCCCCGTCAAACGCTGCCAATAGACCGCCAGCCCGCTCGGTTTAGAGCGCGATTCGCTGGACGTCAGCTGCACTTCAATTTCCGCCAGATTATCGCCCCGATCACGCCCGATAGAGCCAATCGTGGTAAAGCTCGACGTGATGAAGGTACCCTTTTCCCCCGTGATTTTACGCTCCGCGCGATACAGCGAGCGATCAAGTTCCAGCAGGGCGCTAATTTGTTGCTCGCGCGGCGTACCCACGGCAAATTCAACACTCATGCGCAATTGTTCCGGCGGCGGCGAGGGGAAACGGCGCACGTGGATATGGCCCCCGGAAATCAGACCAATAACGATGAACATGGAAATCAGTGACACCGCCAGGGTGGAGTAGCGCCAATTATAGGTGAGGGTCACAAAGCGGTTGAACGGCCCTTCGCGAAAACGATCGAAATTGCCATCAAACCAGCTGCGAAAACGCCCCGGCTTTTCCTGCATCTTGCCAAAGCCATGACGCAAATGACCCGGCAGAATGAAAAAACATTCGATGATCGAGGCGATCAGCACGGCCAGCACGACCTTTGGCATGGTGCCCATAATATCGCCCAGTCGCCCGCTAATGAGGGTCATGGGCAAAAAAGACGCCATGGTGGTCAACGTGGCCGCCGACACCGGCGTCAACATGCGCCCGGCCCCTCGAATAGAAGCATCAAGGCGACTATCTCCCATGCCCTGGCGCGTTGCCGTATGTTCACCAACCACGATAGCATCATCGACAATGATACCAAGCATCATGATGAGCGCGAACATGGACACCATATTGATGCTCTGGTCTGTAAAATACATCACCGAAAACGTCGCCATCAGCGCCACGGGAATACCCGCCGCCACCCAAAAGGCGATGCGGGCGTTCAAAAACAAGAATAGGATGACCAGCACCAACACCAGCCCCTGCGCGCCATTCTTGATCAAAATATTAAGGCGGTTGACCACATGGTCTCCGCGTACATTATAGAGCTGCACTTGCAGATTGGGCGGCAAAGTCGGGCGGATCTGTTTGATATATTTGCGCAAAATTTTCAGCGATTTGAGCGTGTCCGACTTAAGACTACGGCGGATAATCAACTCGATTGCCGGCTGACCGTTTTTAAGCCCCACACGGCTGCTCTCATCAAAACGCTCCTTCAGGCTGGCAATATCGCGCAGCACGATTTTATGGCCCGCCTTGTCCGACCTGACCTCAACCTCGCCGATGGTCTCGGGGGTCTTTCGCTCCGCCACAGAGCGCAATTGCCGCTCCACAGCCCCTTCCAGAATACCCGAGGGAAAGTCGCGGCTATCCTCTTTGACCTTTTGGGCGATCTGCGCAAGCGTCAGCTTGAGGCGGCGCAGGTCGCGATCCTTGACGAGGATCTCGATTTCGGGATCTCGCATCCCCACAAAATCCACCTTGTCGATCCCAGCATCCAGCAAACCATCACGAATGGCCTTGGCAAAACTGCGAATGGCCTGCTCTTCATAGGGACCAGAAACCGACATATTGGCAACCCGGTCATAGCGCTGGATACGCGCAATCACTGGCGCTTCGGCATCCTCGGGCAGGGTTGTCACGCTATCGACGGCCTGCTGCACATCGCCAAGCGCCTTTTGCATATCGGTCGAGGGGACATATTCGATGCCAATCGTCGCAAAACCTTCGCGAGCCACGGCGCCAATACTGTCCACACCATCAAGAAAGCGCAATTGCGGCTCCAGCGCGTCAATTATAGCGCTCTCCACATCCGCTGCGCTGGCCCCGGGCCACGCCACTTTTACGGAAATATTGGGGACACTGAAGGTTGGAAAAAACTGCGTGTTCAATTTGCCAAGCGCGAACATGCCAGCAATCAACATCAGCACCATCAAAAGATTGGCAGCCGTTGGATGGCGCACAAACATGGAGATCAGTTTGTATTCATCCTGTTTGACAGGGCCTTCGACAGGGCCTTTGGAATGATTGCTTGTCTTAGCCACGGTTTTTGTGCTCCGCGCCGCTCAAATCACGTCTGTCTTTGGGTTGTTTGTTTTGGTGTTTTGGGGCAGTTGCCCCCTGCCCATCGCTGCCCGTGGAGCCCCAGCTGCTTTTCTGGCGCGCTTTGGCATCACTTAACGTCTTTGAGCGTCCCGTTTTATTGGGCGGCTCTACAACGCCATCCAGATCCTGAACCTTCATGCCGCCACCGATCACCGACATGCGGGTAATGACCACACGCTCGCCATCCGCCAAACCGCCGCTGACCAGCACAAATTCGCCATCAATCGCGTGCAGTTTGACGCGCCGCTCCAACAATCTTTTATCCGCCCCGACAACATACACTCTGGAACGCCCGTAAAGGGCTGTTTGCGGCAGACGCGCAACATTGCGATAGAGCCGGTCGGGCACTTCAATATCAACAAAGGCGCCAGCTCGCACCGGCTGGGGCAGCGAGGGGTTCTTTAGCTTCGCGTAAACCGTCACGCCGCCACTTTCCGAAGAAATCTGCGCGCCAATCCGCTCCACAACCGCCTTATAGGTCAGATCGGTTGCCCCCAGCTTCCAGGTCACCTTGATGTCGCGACCAATCAGCCCATCCTCGTTATTTTTTGCCTGTCCTGCCGCTGCTTTGTTTGAGGGCACTTTTCGTTGTCCTACCGCTGCGCTATTTGAGGGCACTTTTCGTTGCCCTACCGCTGCGCTATTTGAGGGCACTTTTCGTTGCCCTACCGCTGCGCTATTTGAGGACTGTACCAATCGGCCATATTGACGATCAGAGAGTGTAAACACCGCCTCCATCCAATCGCTGTCGAGCAGCACCCCCACCCGATCATTGATGTTCAGCAATTTCCCCACATTGGCATTTATCTCGTTGATATAACCACTAAAGGGGGCTCTCAATTGCGTGTCATGGCGGTTGCGTCTTGCCTGCTGAAGCCGCCATTCAAGACTATTAATGCTGGCGGCCTGCTGCTCTGCCTTGGCGCGCAAAATAGCCAGATTGGCGCGTCTGGTGTTGAGGCTTTGGCGTCTTTGCGAGACGATCAGCGCCCGCTGATCACCGCCCTGACGGGTGACAGACCCTTTCCTCATCAGTTTTTGCGCACGTTCCAGATCACGTTTGGCGATCTTGAGCTGCTCCACCGCATGTAAGATACTGGTCTCTTCGGCTTTGATCTGAACGCTGTTTTCTTTCAGGCGGGCCCGGGCCTCCGCCATATTGGCGATGGCCTCGACCACAGCGCCCTTATAGGAAAAGGGATCAATAGACAGCAAAAGATCGCCCTTTTGCACCAGCGCTCCCTCACGAAACCGCTTGCCGGTTTCCAGCACCTTGCCAGCCACCAAAGCTCGTAATTCCAGTTTGCGGCCCGATATGATTTCCCCATACAGTTTCAAGGCTGGCTGATGGGACGACAGAGTGATCATACTGGTGCGAACAGGCTGCACGATTTCGCGCTTTTGCGGCTTGGGAGGGCTTGGCCGATTGGCTGTCAGCATCATAAAAGAGGAGACCCCGACAAACAGCGCAAAGATCGGTAAAGCCACCTTCAATCCACCCGTTAACATGCGTAATATGGATTTTCTAGCGGACAAGTCTTTATCTCCTGCAAAACGGCACTTACTATGGGGCAAAGGCTCGTTCGATGATGGGTGGGGCCATTGATCTCACCGATCATATAGCGCTATTGCGTCGCATTTTGTGGCACACCTCCATGTTTTGCAAGAAGTATGCAATTTGGGGGGCTCATTCAATGGTCCGATATGCTTGATCGCAATATAGCGCAAACTCACGGCTTTTGTGGGGGTTTTTCAAAGGAGGAAATATCGGGCCCGTCATAAGAATGCCAGGTGCCATCAGCGCCAATGGCTATCCGGGCATGTGAATAAAGGTTTTTCTTCAACATCAGGGCTGTTTTAGCGGCGGGCGCCAAGCGATATAACCGCACAATCTCGCTGTCCGTCAGCTTGTGGAGGGGCATATGGGCAAAATAGGGCCAGATATAGAGCTCTTGCCGGTTGGTTTTAATCTTAACGGGAGGCAATTCCAAAAGCTCTGATAACAGCGCCAGAAACTCATGGCCGGTATTGTCCCTGGATTGAGCTTTCCAGTGCCCAACCGGATCGCTGATAAACTGACCGTTGACCAACGGCATCAGCTCGTTCATCTCTAAAACCTCACGCATATGCTCAATATTGCCACTTCGCACCGCCCTGGTTAGCGCTTGATGCATCCGCCTTACGCCCCACGGCAACTGATCGGCGCGGCTGATTTTTTGTGTCGACCCTTGCGGCTGCGCGCGGGCGCCAGCCAATAGACCAGTAACCGCCACGCTGGCAAGCAATAATATCGACAACAGCCCGTGCGGCCTCGACCAACGCGGTCTCTTGTAAATGCTGCTGCCAAATTTTATGGACATTTTAATCATCTGCTGCCTATATTCCTATTGATGGGAATTTATCCCCATTTCGTACTCATATCATATCACATTAATGGTGTATCTCGATGCTGACACACTGGCAAATCTGGACGGGTATTGAAGCGCTGGCCAGCAAAAACGGATTGACCCCCTCCGGCATGGCCAAAAAGGCCGGTCTCGACCCCACCACGTTCAATAAATCTAAGCGCACAACAGCCAGCGGCAAACCACGCTGGCCCTCGACCGAAAGCATTGCCAAAATTTTGGAGGCAACCGATTCCAGTTTTGATGATTTTTCCCGACTGGTCATGACCGCAGGTGGCAAGATCCCCGATCACACAGCCCCCATTCCGCTCATTGGTTTTGCCCAGGCTGGCGTTGGCGGTTTTTTTGACGATGGCGGATTCCCGGTTGGCGGCAGCTGGGATCTCGTTAAATTCCCTGAAATTCGCGACGAGAATGCCTACGCTCTCGAAGTCTCGGGAAATTCCATGGAACCCATGTACCGTGAAGGGGATATTCTCATCGTCTCGCCGGGGGCCGAAATCCGGCGTCACGACCGGGTCATTGTCAAAACACTTGAGGGACAAATTCTCGCCAAGGAGCTGTTGCGCAAAACAGCCACGCAGATCGAACTTTACTCCCTTAATCCCGAATACCCAACCCTGTCCTTTACACTTCAAGAGCTGGACTGGATCGCCCGCATTGTCTGGGCAAGCCAGTAGCTTCACCAACCCGCCAACACCACAAGCCCGATGCATAACAACATCTAGGTTTCTAATCCTAAACCCCCCTCCCACAGGGAGGTTAAGGCGATAACCCACTCTTTTAAATGAATAATAATTAATGCTCGAGAAGTGATATTTAGGTTGCGAGGGGGGGGAAAGCTAGTTACATTTTGAGAATAAAATGTTCGCACAAGAATTGAAGTTCTGGCGCTCTATATGGGGATTGATCTGTTCTCCCCTCACACCGCTTTATCCGTTTGTGCACTGACCTATCCCTTATTGTTGAGCCCAAATATATGACCACTTCATTTGTCTCTCATGCCATTCTTCTCAAAAAACTTTTTGACCGCAGATTTTCTTACACCATTCCTATTTATCAACGCGCCTTTTCCTGGACCAATGTACACAGCACCAAGTTGTTCGACGATATTGTCGAGGCCATGGGAGATCAAGAAGAGGCCGATCAGATTGAAAGTTTCTTTATTGGCGCGCTCATCCTCACAGGAAATATGGAGGAAACCGCCAAGCGACCATTCGCTGGCAAATTGGCAAAAGCGTTTACATCGATCATCGCTGGCACGGAGGATATTCCCGATAATATCAAGGGAAATTTCGATGTCGTTGATGGCAAACAGCGCCTTGTGACATTGAAAATACTGCTCTGTCTGTTGCGTGATCTGTCAAATAACGGTGAACATCCCACCTTCGGAAATCTGATCGGCGATGGTCGTGACGGCAATCTCTACCGGTTGGAGCTTTGCGGTGGCGAAGGGGTGTTCTTGCAAAAGCATGTTTTGATGCTGGGATCCTCGATCAATCCCGTTACTGATCTGGACAATATTTCCGACGGTGAGAAAAAAATGATCCTGGTGCGCGACAGCCTGCATCAAAGCCTGCTTGATCTATCGAAATCTGACCGCGCCAGACTGCTGGATTATATCGTCAATCATTGTCAGGTGGTCATCATCCTCTCGGAGAAAATAGATCACGCATTTCAGATTTTCCTGTCCATCAATGATAGCGGCGCAAAGCTGACCGATGGCGACATCCTCAAGGCCGAGTTGATGGCCAATCTAAGTGCCGAATATGTGGAAAAGCACCAATCCATATGGGAACAGTGGAACGACAGTCTGGGGGAAGCGCGCAGCAAGGCTTCCAGCCGCAAGAAAACCTTTTTCAACCATTTCCGCTTTGTCCTGACCTCTGATCATATCAATATACTCGCCGATTTTCGCAAGATGGTGGAAGAAGCCGGAGGGGCCGAGCCGTTCATCGAAAACTACATCATCCCCAATATTGAAGCCTATAATATCGTCAATACTGCCAGCTGGCCCGATCAACCAAACAAGCACGCACTTGACCGTATTCTGGGCACGCTGAACTGGCTGCCACATGATGATTGGATCGCCCCGGCCATGCTGGCGATTACCAGATACAGAAATGATTCCGCGCAAGCGCTGTCCTTCTTTCAAACACTCGAGCACCTTGCCTATGGATTGCTGGTCATGAAGGGCGGCGCTCCTGATCGCAAGAAAAAATATAACCCGCTAAAACGCGTTTTGAGGGATGCTCAACACAGCAAGGACCCGTTAGAAATAGCGCAATTGTCGGATGCCGAAAAACACATCATTCGCGGAACCATTGAACGCAGCTTGCATAAAAACAGACCAGCCGCCGCCAAGTTGCTTTTGATGCGGCTTGATATGGAGCAAACCGGGCGACCTGTTTCCTACTACGACACCTTGATTGAAAATGAAGCTTTGTCCGTCGAACATCTTTTACCGCTTAGTCCCGAGCAAAACAGTGACTGGCTGGCCAGTTTTCCCGATGAAAAACTGCGCCTCTACAATACGCAATTGTTTGGCAATCTGTTTCTGGTGCGCAAGGACAGCGAAAACAGGCTGATGAAAAATTACGATTTTCAGCGAAAGCATGCCATCTTGTTCAAGGACAATGCCGATCATCCCGTGCATTTTACCAATGCCTTGAAAGACAAGCACGAATGGACCCTTAACGACATCGCCAAGCGCCAGGGCCTGCTTATGGAAATGATCGACAAACTTTGGGAATAACCTCATCTATCATGTCTGTTTAAGCTTTCTCCATCGCCAGATTGCCGCGCATTGAGTTTGGCGCCGGTGTCCTCAAAAAACTGGCGCCGATTGCCCGGACCTATGGCCAACATGCCTTGCTTTTGACAGGGCATCAAAGCTTTGTGGGGACATCGCAATGGGCGCAACTGCAACACCAGTTTGCCGCCTCCAACCTTCAGATAACCCATATCAAACGCAGCGCCTTTGAACCCACACCAGGCGAGGTTGACAACAAAGTCGCCGCCCTGTCAGGTGAAAAAATAGATGTGGTCATCGGCATTGGCGGTGGCTCCGTACTGGATGAGGCCAAGGCGATTGCCGGCTTATTGCGCACGGGTCACTCGGTGATGGATTATCTTGAGGGCGTTGGGCCAGAGCGCTCCTATGAAGGCCCCAGCACGCCCTTCATTGCCGTACCAACCACTGCGGGCACCGGCTCGGAAGCCACCAAAAATGCGGTACTCTCCCAACATGGCAAAAATGGTTTCAAGAAAAGCTTTCGCCACGAGATGCTGGTCGCACAATGGGCGATTATTGACCCGGACCTGCTGGCCACCTGCCCCAAATCTGTGCTGGCAGGCAATGGCATGGATGCGGTGACGCAATTGCTGGAAAGCTATCTTTCTACCAAAGCCAATCCGCTCACCGATGCTTTGGCCTTGCAGGGACTGGGGGCCGCCAATGACAGCTTGCAGGCTCTTTATGAAAGCTGCGGTCAACAAGCCAGCGCCCGTTCCAATATGGCTCTTGCCTCTTTGTTTTCAGGTATCAACCTGGCGCAGACCGGTCTTGGCAGTGTGCATGGGCTGGCCTCCCCGCTTGGCGCTTTTTTCCTGATCCCTCATGGCATTTGTTGCGGTATGCTTGTTGCGGCCGCCACCAGTGTCAATATCACCGCTTTGCGTGAACGAGGAGATGAGGCAGGAGCGCTCGAAAAATATGCACGGGTCGGAGCCCTGTTCGCCCGCGACAACAACCTGGCGCCCGAGAAAGCCATTGCCTGCCTGCAGAACCAATTGCAAAAATGGACGCACGAAATGGAGCTGCCGCGCCTCTCGCGCTATGGCGTAACGCGTCAGGATTACGCCCGCATCCTCAAGCATATCAGCCCCTCCAGCATGAAGACCAACCCGCTGGTGCTGCAAGAAAATGAAATGGTCGACCTGCTCGATCAGTGCCTTTAAGTCATAGACTAGTGGTCTGCCGCACTTTATATGCAGGGTTTCGTGAGCTACGCGAGGACTGGGTATGATTTATGTGCGGCACCCACCGGCTCCCGCGACAAGTTTGGGAGCTGCAGCGAGCAAACGCAGAGCCGGGGTCCAGGGGCCACG